>CAZKSP010000144.1:0-6999 GCA_964555385.1 uncultured Chitinophagaceae bacterium | reverse complement strand
GGCCCGACAGTAGGCCTCCAGATAATTGATACGAATCTCCCCGCCAGGAAAGTCACCGGTGACAGTGAGGAACTGATTCTCCCACGCGGCTGTCAACTCACCGGCGTCTACGAGCCCAACCGCCATCCAGCACAGGCAGCCAAGCAGTGCCGTTTTGAAAACCAGACCGACTCCTCTAGGCACTACGGTTTTCATTCCTGCTTCTCCTTGAATTCCTGGGATTGATTCAACCGGCAAAGACCGCCGACTCTGAAGGCCTTACGAGACCGGCTAACGCTCCCAACGCACGGCGACATCATTCTGCTGAGGCGCACCCGGTGTACTGCGGCCTGAGTCAACCAACTGCTTCAGTTGCTGCTCCAACTTGGCGACCACTGCGGGCTCTGTCGCCACCAAATTCATCTGCTCTCCTAGATCAGATGATAGATCATAGAGCTGTCTCGGGGGCAGCGCCTCGGCACGCTTACGATTGGGCCGCGGCTCACTCCAGCCACCCGAATCGGGACAGAAGCAGAGCTTCCAGTTGGCTGCTCGCACCGCAAATGAGCCATTGATTGAGTGGTGGACGCAGGACGTCCTCGGTGAATCAGCCTGCGGATCCTTGAGGGTCGGCAGCATGCTGAAGCTATCCTCTCCCTCATCATCTTCCAGTGGCTCACCAAGAATAGCGGCCGCCGTGGCCAGCAGATCAGTCAGGCAGACAAGCTGATCGGCCCGCGTGCCGGCGGGCACCACGGCTGGCCAGCGGGCAATGAAGGGCACCCGGTGCCCCCCTTCAAAGATGTCGGCTTTATGACCACGCAGCGGACCACTGGGGTCGTGCCCCTTCGCCCGCAGGGTCTGAAAGTCGGCCTGCGGCGAACAGCCGTTGTCACTGGTCACAATCACCAGCGTGTTTTCCCGCAGACCGTGCCGGTCAACTGCGGCCAACACCGCACCGATGCACGCATCAGTCTGCATCACAAAATCACCGTAGGGATTCAGACCGCTCTTGCCGATCCAGTCTGGCGTCGGCTCAATCGGTGTGTGGGGCGAAGCAAGTGGCATGTAGAGGAAGAACGGCTGCCCATCTTTGGCTGCAGCTGCTCGGGCATCGATGGTGGCAACCGCCCGTGCAGCCAGCTTCGGTAGCACATCGACGACCTCGAAGCCGGGCGCGGCCGGCCCCATGCGGCAGCGGCCCGTGGGACGGCCGTGCATCAGCGGGAAGTCCCGGTCTTCGGTCGGCATGACCCGCACATGATCATTCTCAAGAAATGTATAGGGCACCATGTCGAGTGACCCAGCGATGCCATAGAAGCGGTCAAACCCCAACTTGATCGGCCCACCATTGAAAGGCATCGCATAGTCGACATTCCAGACCTGCTCCCGCGTTTCGATGCTCAACCGGTTCACCTCCTTGCCTTGCTCAACCCGCCAGCCAAGGCCAAGGTGCCACTTGCCAACACAGTCGGTCTGATAACCCTGACGTTTGAGAAACGAGGCAACCGTTGTTCGTGTTCGCTGAATGAGCGGCGGGCTCAGACCACCGAGCACGCCCGACTGCAGCTTCGTCCGCCAGGCATAACGACCGGTTAGCAACCCGTAGCGGGTCGGGGTGCAGACACTGGAACCTGAGTGGGCGTCAGTAAACACCATCCCCTCCGTCGCCAGCTGGTCGAGGTGAGGAGTCGCAATCTTTGCCTCAGGGTTGAGGCACCGAAGATCGCCGTAACCGAGGTCATCAGCCAGCACGACAATGATGTTCGGCTGGCTACCGACTGGAGCCGCCATGGCTGCACTTCCGACCACAGCAAATAGCCACGCAGTCAGCACAATTCGCCCCAAGACCTTCCAAAATTCATTCATCTTTCACGCTCTCTGGTTCACTACTGGTTGGGACTGAGCTGGCAGCAAGTCGCCACCGCGCCTGCCGAAGCCGGGCCCCGTCGGCCCCCTTGAGCTTCTCATACCAGACCGTGACAAACACTCCCGCGGCCGTCTCGACTGTGGCAGGATACCCGAGATCACCCGAGTCGCCGTCGCCGGCAATCACCAGCGGCTCGCCCCAGGTTTCACCGTTGTCAGTGCTGAGCCGCGCCTGCACCCCCAGAGGCTTGCGACGATGGCCGTAGGACATCAATAGTTGGCCGTCTCGAAGCCGTAAGAGGTGCGACGGATAGCCCCAGACGCCGATTGAATGCGGCTTCGTCCAGGTGCTGCCGCCATCGTGCGACTCGCACTGAAGCGTCTCGTGACGATTGGCCTGATTATGGTTACGGATCTGCACGAGCAGCCGTCCGTCTGCCGCCTCGACGGCATGTAGTTCGTGGTAGTCCTTGGGGTTGTCTCCCTCACGGACCGGGATCTCGGCCAGCCACTTCCAGGTTTTGCCGTCATCCCATGACCGGCAGACACCGACCCGACGATCGGGCGTCCAGAGGGCGACACCAGCGTAGAGCAGGCTGCCATCAGCGAGGGCGACCGGTCCGTGGGGACTGTTCAGCGGCACCCGCGAGGCGGCGGAAAAGTGCCGGCCACCATCCTCCGATCGCAGCATCCAGCAGCCAAGCTCTGCCGGACGGGAGTCATCGGACAGCCGGGCATGCACCCGTTGCCAGGATTCGCGACGGTCCGCCGGCCAGCCCGAGTCTGCCGCCAATCCTTTCTTCAGGATCGGCTCATAGGCCAGCGATGTGAAGGTCGTTACCAGGATCGTGCCCTTCGGTGTGATGCAGACACCGGCGTCCCTGTCGTCAATCGGGCCGTCATGAAGCACCCGTGGCCAGGTCCAGTGTTGGCCGCCATCGGTCGATTGCAACAACTCAACGCGGCCGAATGGGCAGACGTGGGCCTCGCGGCCCCCCGAGCAGACCACGAGCAACTCGCCATCGGCGGTCTGGCCAATCGTCGGCCAGCCGCAGTAGCGGTCGGCCGGACTGATCACCCGGGTGTCGAAGACCTCGATCGAGTCGGCTGCCGCCCGATCAGCGGCGGAGAACCCGAGCAGTCCCGCCAGCAGGCCCGCCAGCAAGAGCCATTCCGGGACTGGACGACCGCCTCCCACAACCGCCGCAGGGCAACCACCGTGACGCAAACCCATGCCACCCTCCACATATGCACCAGAACAGGACCAGTTCAACTCGCTACCGACGCACTCATCGGCAGTACAGGCTGCGCGGCAACGACGTCGCCGCCAGCATTCCCACGACGAACCGGCCAGCCGGTAGGCTACCGCACTGGGAATCCCGTTGCAGCAGCGGCGGTTCCGCCGGTTGAGAAGATCGCCGGACGGCCGCATTCCGTTCGTGTGCTTCCCAAGGACTATTCATCTTTTTCGCCTCCCGGAAAACCAGTCATGCTATTCCACCGCACCGCCACCCGTCGTTCGTTCATTGCCGCCACTGGCGCTACTCTTTCAGCCTCCGCCTTCAAGCGGGTACTCGGCGCCAACAGCCGGCTACGGATCGCCGCGATCGGCGTCGGTGGCAAAGGCTTTTCTGACCTCAACAACACTGCCGCCAGCCCACATGCCGACATCGTTGCCCTCTGCGATATCGATGAAACGGCTGCCCACCTTGGCCGGGCCGCGGACCGGTATCCCAGGGCGACTACCTTCACCGATTGGCGAAAGCTGCTCGATGTGGCCAAGACCTTTGACGCCTGCATCGTCTCGACACCGGACCATATGCACGCCCCGATCAGCTTGCCGGCGATGCAACTCGGCAAGCATGTGCAGTGTCAGAAGCCGCTGACCCACACGGTCTTTGAGGCTCGCCAGTTGGCGCAAGCAGCGGCGAAGGCGGGCGTGGTCACGCAGATGGGAAACCAGATTCAGTCGCACACCGCCTATCGGACGGCGGTCAAGCTGGTTCACGACGGGCGGATCGGCAAGGTCCGCGAGGTTCACTCCTGGCAAAGCGGCGGCATGCGGTGGCTGAAGACAGACACCCCCCCTCCGGCAGCGCAGGTGCCTACCAGCGTGCACTGGGACGCCTGGCTCGGCGTTGCCCCCGAGCGCCCCTACGCACCCGAGGTCTATCACCCGTTTGCCTGGCGAGCCTGGCAGGACTTCTCCAACGGCCAGCTTGGCGACTTCGGCTGCCACATCCTCGACCCGGTGTTCATGGCCGTCGAATTGACCGCTCCAACGGCGATCAAAGCGGAATCAGATCCATTGAACACGCAGGTCTGGAGCCGGAAGTCGAAGGTGGTTTACACATTTGCCGAAACGCCGCGGACTGTCGCCAACGGTATCACCGTCACCTGGTACGACGGTGAAGGGCATCTGCCGGAGACGAAAACACTGGGCCTCGATGAGGCGGTCAAGCTGCCCAACGCCGGCTCGGCGATCATCGGCACCCGTGGCACGCTGCTGGTACCACATGTCGGCATGCCGAGCCTGCTGCCAGCCGCGAGCTTTGCCGGCACCGACATCGAACCTGTTCCGGAACGGAATCATTACACCAGCTGGGTCGACGCCTGTCTGGGCACCGACGTGACAACGTCGCCCTTCAGCTACTCCGGCCCGCTCACCGAAACTGTGTTGCTCGGCACCGTGGCGATTCGCTGCGCTGGAAAGACCCTCACTTGGGATGCCGCCGCCCTGAGGCTCACCGGTTCCGACGGGGCCAACGACCTCCTCACGAAGGAGTATCGCAAGGGCTGGGAGCCGGCTTGGGGCTGAGCCCTACCGGGCGGTCACTTGGCCGTCATCAAGAAGGCGAGGAGGTCGGCCATCGCCGCCGGCTCGATCGATCGTTCAAATCCCTCCGGCATCAGTGACCGGCCCGTGCTGGTGAGGCTTTCGATCGAGTCGCGGGTGAACACTTGTTGGCTGCCGTCAGCGAGTTGCAGGCTGACACTGTTCTCAGATTCTGCCGTGATCAGCCCGGTGACAACCCGGCCGCCGGTCGTCACCGCCGTGTGAGCAACGAAGGCGGGCAACACCTCGCGGTTGGGGTCGAGGATGCCCAGCAGCAGCGACTCGGATCCCCGGGACCGGGCCGCAGCAAGGCTGGGCCCGAGTTCCTTCCCAGTATCGCCCAGCCGGTGGCAGGCCGCGCACTGTTGATGGAACACCTGCCGGCCGCGGGCAGCGTCACCGCCAGCTTGTAGACTCGCTTGGTAGGCAGCCACGAGCGGGCCGCGGTCGACAGCTGGGGGCGGGCCGAGGACATCGGCTGCCAACAATCGAATCTTATTGTCGGGGTACTGCCAGAGGGCCATCGCCTGCTGCCGGCTCAGCACCGTCGCAGCTAAGCGTCCCACGGCGATCGCCTCCAACAAGGCCCGCGCCCGGGACGGCGTGGCCAGCAGAACCTCAACGAGCAACTCGACCGGGGCGGCGTCACCGGCCACCAGTTTTTCAAGCAATCCGGCCGTTGCCTCCGGGGCGGACGTTTTCCCCAACGCAGCAATCGCTGCCTGAACCAGCTGTGGTGGTTCAACCGGATCAATGAGACGCGTGATCGCGGAAAGGTTTGCCGAATCAAACAGTAGGCCTGGCACCGCCCGCCGCCGCAGGTCGGGATCGACCGTTGCGTCGGCAACGATCTGCTTACAGCCCGACGCTAGTTCGCGACCGACTGCCGCAGCCCCGGTCGAACCCCCATCCGCCGCGGTGGCATGCGACCCGCAGGCTGTGTCGAGGGCGGCGTAGAGTTCGGCCGCCGCGACAAGTTCCTGCGGCTCGGTTGCTGCCCGCGTCAATTGGGCAATGCAATCGACTGCCTGCTTGAGCTCCGAAGGCTTATTTCGGCGGGCAATCTGCGTGAACAGACCGGGCAGACTCGCTCGGGCTGCCGCCGTCAGGCGGTCGCCGGCTGGATCGAGCCAGTCGTCAACGATCACCGCCGCAGCACCGGGAGGCAGCGACGTGAAGGCTGCCAGACGGCACCAGCGGTCCGCGCCGTCCCGTGCGAGCAATCGCTCGAGCACCGTCAGCCGCAGCTGGGGTGGAAGCAATCCCGCGACGACCGCCAGCCGATAGCGGACCTCGATCGCCGGCTCAGCCGCCGCAAGGCGGGCCAGCCTGCCGACGACTGCATCGGACAGCGGGCCAACCGCCGCCAGCGGCTCAACCAGCCGGACACCGGCTTCCCGGACCAGCGGATCCGTCGCCTCGAGGGCCAGCAACACGTCGGCTGCCGCAAGCCCGTCGAGGCCGGCCAGCACAAAACCGGCGAGCAGTCGTCCGCGGCCGCTGACGGCAGGATCACCCAAAAGCTTTCTCGCCAGTGGAAGCGTTGCTTTGTCCCGCCGAGACAGCAGCAATCGAAAGGCCGTATCGCGATGCCAGCCGTTGGCATGATCGAGCAGGCCGACCAGATCGGCGGTGGTCGCGGAACCGAGCGTTACCATCCGAGGCCGGGAGGTGCCCACCGCCGCCAGCCGCCAGAGCCTGCCGGTCTCTCGGCCGCTGGTCAGGTCGAGATGCTGTTTGATCGCCGGCGGCAAGCTGGCCGGATGCTCGATGAACTCCCGCTGCATGTCGATGATCCAGAGGCCGCCATCAGGAGCATTGGCAAACTGCACCGGCCGAAACCAGATGTCCCGTGAGGCCACCAATTCACTTCTCTCATCGACCCGGGCAGCCCGCACGCCCGCTCCGTGGGGTGACAGCTGCTTGCGATGGACGACGTTGCTACCGACATCACCGATGACAAGCATGCCCCTCAGGTCACCGCAGGCATCGGCCCGGACCACTGTGATGCCGGTGGCACTGGTGAAGTAGCCGGCTGGCCGGCCGCCCCCTTCAACAATGCCGGGAACGATCCCGCTGGCCCGCAGCCGAGTCCGGAGCACCCGCCAAGGCTCGACCGGGCTCTGACGGAAGACTGCGGCCTGCGGTCCCTCGACAGCAATGCTCTCGCGGGCGGGCGGTGGTGCGAGGTCTGGGTTGCGATTGAGAAACCGGTCTTCAAGCATCACCCGGATTGCATGGTCACTGTTTGAGCAAATGTAGACGTCGCCGGCATCGTCACAGCTTCGGCCATGCTGACCGCCACCCGTCTCGGG
>CAZKSP010000143.1:0-7010 GCA_964555385.1 uncultured Chitinophagaceae bacterium | reverse complement strand
GTGTAGGGATCGGCATAGTCACCGATCCAGCCCATCCGGCAGAGCTGAAAGTTCATCTGTTCGGCGTTGGCGAGAAAGACCTTCCATTCCTGGTTGGCAAGCTCCACCCGGATGCCAAGTTCACGCTGCCACATCGCCTGAAGGGCCTCTGCCACCTGGCGATGCCCCTCCGAGGTATTAAACGAAAGCGTGATCGGGGGCAGGCCTTTACCATCAGCATAGCCCGCCTCAGCGAGCAGCCGCCGGCCCGCCTCCGGGTCGAATGCTGGCAGACCCAGCCCCTCGTAACCAGCCAGGCCATCGGGGACGAGGTCGGCCGAGGCAATCTGCCCACCCCGGGTCACGTGCCTTACAAGCGACTCACGGTCGATCGCCAGTGACAACGCCCGCCGCACCCGGGCGTCATCCAGCGGTGGAGCCTTGGTATTGAGCCAATAGAAATAGACCCCGAGGTAGGGATGCTGGTGGAAGTCCCGATAACCTGCGAGCTGATCAAGGAACTCTGCCGGTAGCGAGGTGTTGCCTCCGGGCCAATCGAACTCACCTGCGGCGTACATGTTCAGTGCCGTCGTCGCGCTTTCAACCATCGCGAGCTGCACCCGTTCCAGCGAGACGCTGGCGGCATCCCAATAGAGCGGGTTCTTCTCAAACACCATCTGCTGCCGAAACCGCCACTCAGTCATTCGGTAGGGGCCGTTGCAGACGACATGCTCGGGACGAGTCCAGAGATCGAGGTCGATGCCTTGACGGTCGAGTTCTTCCAGCAGATGCCGGGGAATCGGCATGAAGGAATAGAAGCTCAAGAAGTTCAAAAAGTAAGGAAGCGGATCGACCAGTTCGACTTCGAAAGTCAGCTTGTCGACAGCCCGCACACCGAGCGTGTCAGGACTGGCTTCGCCGCGAGCAATCTCCGCCCCACCGGTGAAGATGAACCCGTTACTGGCGTACTTGCTGGCTGTCTGCGGATCGACCAGCCGCCGGAACGAAAAGACAAAATCGTGAGCCGTCAGTGGACGGCCGTCCGACCACTGCGAAGGCCGCAGAAAAAAGGTGTAGCGACGGCCGTCGTCTGAAACCTCCCAGCTCGTGGCAATGGCAGGCAGCGGCTTGAGGGTTTCAGGGTGAGCCTGCACCAGTCCCTCAAAGGTGTTCCAGATGATCTCTCCACCGGTGCTATCGGAGCAGCGACTGGGGTCCAGCCACTCGGGCTCGCTGGAGTTATTGATCCAGAGTTCGTGCGGGCCGTGCCGAGGTCGGACCGTGCCGACATAAGACCGGCCGCTGTCACCGCAGCCAGCCACCAGCGCCAGCAGGATGATTGGCAGACCTAAAGCACTGAAATGCTTGCTTAATCCTCGCTGCAGTTTTCGCATTGGCCCTTCAGTAAGACCTCGGTCACTGCGCGGATACCAGCTGTTTTGCCCGCAGACTGCTTGCCGGCCGCCGGCCGCTTTGCCGCGTCTTCGCCACCCGGCTTGGGTGTGATTGCCACCTTGACATCATCGAGGCACGAGACCTCACCGCAACTGGTGCAGACGAAGTGGGGATGATCTTCACCGAGACCACCTTCGGCATGATGACGCTTTAGTTCAAACCGCCAGACATGGTCTCCCAGATCGACACGGGTAGCCAGTTGGGCCTCGGTCAGCTCGGTGAGGTTGCGATAGATCGTTGCCCTGTCATAGCCCTCGTCGGCCAGCTCATCGGCCATCTCAGCATGGGTCAGCGGGCCACTCGCCAACAGCAGCTGCCCCAGCACCGCCACCCGGGCCCGGGTGCACCGCAGGCCCGCCCCGCGAATGCGGTCTTCGATGGCCTTGGTGGACGGGGATTGGGCTGACATCGGCCAATGCTTCCAGGCAGTGATGACTTTCAAGACGTTCTCAGCCTACACGACTGTGACAGCCGCGAGCAGTTCGATGATCGCTGACATGAAGGCCGGTAGATCGGCCGGCTTGCGGCTGGACACAAAATGCCGATCGACCACTACCGGGCTGTCCTCCCAGATCGCCCCAGCGTTCATCAGGTCGTCCTTGATGCCAGGGCTGCCCGTCACCCGCACCCCCCGGTAGACGCCCGCTGATATCGCTATCCAGCCGCCGTGGCAGATGGCAGCCACCAGCTTGCCATGGGCAGCAAACTCTCGCACGAGATTCAAGACTTTTTCGTCGCGGCGAAGAGCGTCGGGCATCCAACCGCCGGGCAGCAGTACCCCATGAAAATCACTCGCTTCCATGTCGCCGATGGCGGCATCGCTCGTGCAAGGATAGCCATGTTTGCCGGAATAGGCGCCTCCCTGCATCATCCCAGCAACGGTGACATGACCTCCCGCCTCCTCAATTCGCAGTTTGGGATACCAGAGTTCCAAGTCTTCGTAGGCGTCGCCGACGAATGCCAGCATCCTGATGCCGACGAGCGGCTGATGGGCATGGCTGAAGGTGGTCATGGCAGTCTCTCCAACAGACGGTTCGGAGGGTGAACAGGCTTCCCATCCAGTACGGTGCGGCTTCTGCCTACCCGCATTATCGCGAGACAAA
This sequence comes from uncultured Chitinophagaceae bacterium, assembly GCA_964555385.1. Lineage (GTDB taxonomy): Bacteria > Planctomycetota > Planctomycetia > Pirellulales > UBA1268 > UBA1268. The sequence continues at coordinate 4,473 of CAZKSP010000143.1, read as the reverse complement.
GCGACTCTTCATCCCGTCTTTTTTGGTTGCGGGGGGGGAGTTGCCAAAAAAGCCACCACGGCAGTATGCACAAAACCCCTCTCAAGGGTGTGTTGTGCCATCATGCCAGCAAACCGGCCCGCACTTGAAAACAGGGGCTATAAGTCGCCCATAAGCGGCCTCAAAAAATTCTGCTTGACGTCAGCCGACACGCCGTTACATTCACGCCCCGGCCATATGAAGTGGTCGAAACGGTACAAACCACAATATCTTGCGATAGCATGCAGATGGACCTGCCTTCCGCGTTACGCGTTTTTTTGGGGCTCCCAACCGGGTGAAGGACTCATCCCGGCTGCGCGAATTCGTCGATACGGCTTGTTGAGTGGCTATACGTAAGTATACTTTGTTAGGCCCGTGTGTGGCCATTTCCCAGAGGAGCGCTGTCCATGACCCAGTTTGAATCGTCCGCCCCGGTTGCATCATCCACCAGCCCCGCAACCGACACTGCCGCAGGCGGCGGTTCAACAGCCACCCCGACCCGGACACCGCTCGCCATCGAGCCCACCTTCTGCCCGGTCGAGGTGGACAGTCCATTCGACACGACCGAATGGGAACTCCGCACAGCCGCCATCAAAGGTGAAAACGGCCAGTTGCTTTTTGAGCAGGCGGCCTGCGAGATTCCCGCTGCCTGGAGCCAGCTGGCCACCAACGTCGTCGTCAGCAAGTACTTCTACGGTGAAATCCACACGCCTGAGCGGGAGCACTCTGTCAAGCAACTGGTTCACCGGGTGGCCCGCACGATTGCCGACTGGGGCATTGCCGACGGCTATTTCAAGACACCACAGGACGGCGAGAACTTCTACCGTGACCTGGCCTGGCTCTGCGTTCACCAGCACGGGGCCTTCAACTCGCCCGTTTGGTTCAACGTTGGCCTGTATCACCAGTACGGTGTCACGGGGGCTCCCTGCAACTGGCGGTGGGATGAGGCCCGCCGTGACGTGGTACAGCCCGAAAACCCCTATGAATACCCCCAAGGCAGTGCCTGCTTCATCCAGAGCGTACAGGACAACATGGAGGACATCATGGACCTCGCCCGCAGCGAGGCCATGCTCTTCAAGTTTGGCTCCGGCACTGGCACCGACCTGACAACGCTTCGGAGTGAAAAAGAAAAACTCTCCGGCGGTGGCAAGCCTTCTGGGCCACTCTCCTTTATGCGGGTCTACGACCAGATTGCCGCAGTGGTCAAAAGTGGTGGCAAGACCCGGCGGGCGGCCAAGATGCAGTCGCTCAAGGTCTTTCACCCCGACATCATGGACTTCATCGAATGCAAGTCGAAAGAAGAGAAGAAGGCCAGGGTGTTGATTGAGAAGGGCGGCTACGACGCCAACTTCAACGGTGAGGCATATAGCTCAATTCTCTTCCAGAATGCCAATCTCTCCGTCCGGGTCACCGATGAGTTCATGGAGGCTTTCGAGCGGGATGACTCATGGACCACACGCTGGGTCACCGACTCGTCCAAGGCTGGGCCAACCTACAAAGCCCGTGAGGTGATGGATCGGATCTCTGAGTGCGCATGGCAGTGCGGTGACCCCGGGCTGCAGTACGACACCACCATCAACCGCTGGCACACCTGCCCCAATTCAGGCCGAATCAATGCCAGCAACCCCTGCTCGGAATACATGTTCCTCGATGACACCGCCTGCAACCTGGCAAGCATCAACCTGATGAAGTTCCGCAAGCCCGATGGCCAGTTCGATGTCGAACGGTTCGCCGCTGCCTGCCGGGTCTTCTTCATCGCTCAGGAAATCTTGGTTGACCACGCCAGCTATCCGACCGCTCGAATCGCCCGTAACAGCCATCTCTACCGGCCGCTGGGTCTGGGCTATTCGAATCTAGGCAGCCTGCTGATGTCTGACGGCATGGCCTATGACTCGGACGCTGGCCGTGGCCTCTGCGGTGCCCTCACGGCAATCCTGCATGGGGCCGCCAACCGAACCAGTGCGGAACTCGCCGGTGCAGTTGGACCGTTCGACGGCTTTGCAGCCAACCGCGAGCCGATGCTCAACGTGATGCAGATGCATCGTGATGCCGTCGAGCAAATTGACTCGGCCTGCCCCGAAGCCCTGAAGAGTGCCGCTCGGCGGATCTGGGACGATGTCCTGGCCGCTGGTCGGCGACACGGCTTCCGCAACGCCCAGGCGACGGTACTGGCGCCCACCGGAACCATCAGCTTTCTGATGGACTGCGACACCACTGGCATCGAGCCTGATATCGCGCTGGTGAAGTACAAGCAGCTGGCCGGTGGAGGCATGCTGAAGATCGTCAACCAGACCGTGCCACTGGCCCTGCGAAAACTCGGATATGACGAGCCTTCCGTTGAGAATGTTCTCGCGTATATCGACAAGAACGACACCATCGAGGGCTGTCCGGAAATCAAGGAAGAACACCTGCCGGTCTTCGACTGTGCCTTCAAGCCCCGACTCGGCAAACGATCAATTCAGTGGCGGGCCCACGTGACCATGATGGCGGCAGCCCAGCCGTTCATCTCCGGGGCAATCTCCAAAACAGTCAACATGCCACGGGAGACAACGCCTGAAGACATTGCTGGCGCCTACACCGAAGGCTGGCGGTTGGGGCTGAAGGCGATTGCGATTTATCGCGATGGTTCAAAGGAAAGCCAGCCCCTCTCGACCAGCACTGAGGGTGACAAGAAAGCCGAGAAGGCAGTGGCAGCGCCTCGCCGCGAGCGGCTGCCTGACACCCGCCGTAGCGTCACCCATAAGTTCAACGTGGGTGGACACGAGGGCTACATCACCGTTGGCCTCTATGACGACGGCCGTCCGGGCGAACTGTTCATCACAATGGCCAAAGAAGGCAGCACGATCGGGGGCCTGATGGATTCCTTCGGCACGGCAGTCTCGATGAGCCTACAGTACGGCGTGCCGCTTGAGGTCTACACCAAAAAGTTCTCGCACACCCGATTTGAACCTTGGGGCTACACCAAAAACCCAGACATCCCGGTTGCCAAGAGTTTGGTTGATTACATCTTCCGGTGGATGGGCACTGAGTTTTTGCCAGGCTACCGGGAAGCCAATCGGACAGGTGGTAGCAGCGGCGCGGAGGCCGCTGCAGGAGATGATGGCGAGAGTGAGCCCAAGCCCGCCGCCACGAGGGCGAGCGGGCAGAACGGCCGGCAGGAAGCCACAAACGGCAAACACACCAGCAGCGGAGAGCTGACCAGCAGTCGCGGTCGGCACCCGGGTGGCAATGGCAAGGCAGTTGTGACGGCAAGGGCCGCGACCCTGTCAGCACCGAAGCGGCAGACAGCAGACGGCACGGCGGCACTGCTCGAGCGAGCGGGCCTCAAAATGGCCGAAGATCCGCAGGCCAGTCCGGCGGACCGGCAGAGCCAGTTCGCCAAGTTCCAGATCGACGCCCCCGCCTGTGACAACTGCGGCTCAATCACCGTCCGCAATGGCAACTGCTATCTCTGCCACAACTGTGGCAACAGCATGGGCTGTAGCTAGCGGTTCCGGTTCAACCCCTGGAGTCCGGTTGGTACCGGTGGCGACTTGGCGGCCACCGTGCCGCCGGTCCGGGCGGCTACCTTCCCTGTCCCGTAACGCACACTGGAAGCCAGCACGCATTTCCGTGTGATGACGACGTTTTCCTCCAGACACCGGGGAGTGGTTGGCCCTGAGTGCCACCGGACACACTCAGTTGGGGTCTCCGAACGACCTTGAGTGACTCCGGAAACTTTATTGAAGCCCGGTCGACGATTCGGTCGAAAGAAGCATTTGGCGTGGCGGAGGCCGCCAGCCAACAAACCAAAAGAATCTGTCGTCGACCCTTTGGCGGAGGTGCCACACTCAATCGCGTTGGTCCGGATCCTTTAGCTTCGGTGGCCGCGCGTCGGTCGGATCCGCGCCAGTTTCGCAAATTACACTGTTCGCAAGACGGCGACAGCTTCATACAGGCGACCCGGGGTGTCCTCAGGACCCCCGGGTCGTTTTGTTAACCTTGGTCGTCAAGAATCGCCACAGTCTCGAATGCCTTACCCTCCAGCATCTCAAGCGACGCTCCACCGCCAGTCGAGACATGGCTCACTCGGTCGGCATAACCAAGTTGCTCAACCGCTGCAGCTGAGTCACCGCCACCGATGATGGTGATAGCCCCGTTGGCCGTCGCGGCGGCGACCGCGTCAGCCACCGCCTTGGTGCCGGCATCGAACGGAGGCAGTTCGAAGACACCCATCGGCCCGTTCCAGACCACCGTGCCTGCCGCGCTGATGATTTCCGCATACTGTTTTGCGGTTTCGGGACCGATGTCGAGGCCCTCAAAGCCTGCTGGAATCTCACCCGCCTTGACCACCTGCTTGTTGGCCGTGCTTGAAAAGTCATCGGCACAGTGGGTGTCGACTGGCAGGACCAGCTTGTCGCCTCCTTTCGCCAGCAGTTCCTTTGCCAGTTCGACCTTGTCCGGTTCCACCAGCGA
>CAZKSP010000142.1:0-7087 GCA_964555385.1 uncultured Chitinophagaceae bacterium | reverse complement strand
CGGTTCGCTCAAATGGTGGGGGCACACCATTGCGGGCGGACGAGCAGACGATCGCCTCGCTGCTCAAGACCGCCGGCTATGCCACCGGCGGCTTTGGCAAGTGGGGCTGCGGTGGCCGCGGGTCGACTGGCGTGCCTGAGAAGCATGGCTTTGATCTGTTTCTCGGCTACTACGATCAGGTGCACGCACACAGCTACTACCCGCCTTATCTCGTCCGAAACAGCGAGGAGGTGCCGCTGGCGGGCAACCGGGGTGGCAGTGATGGGCAGACCTACTCACATTATGTAATCGTTGATGCAGCGAAGAAGTTCATCCGTGATCACAAAGACGAGCCCTTCTTCTGCTACATGCCAATCACTCCGCCGCACGGCATTTTTGATATTCCCGATGATGATCCAGCCTGGATGATCTATCGCGATAAGCCCTGGCCGGAGCAGGCCCGCCGCTATGCTGCGATGGTGAGCATGGTTGATCGCCAAGTCGGCGAGGTGTTCGATCTGCTGAAGGAACTCGGGCTGGAAGACAACACGCTGGTCTTTTTCAGTGGTGACAACGGCGGGGCCGACTATTTTGCGAGCAAGGAGCATCCTCGCGGAATCCATGGGGCGAACGTCAATCCGCAGACCGGTGTGGAGTATCGAGGCAAGAAGGGCAACCTTTACGAAGGAGGCCTGCGGATTCCGATGATTGCCCGCTGGCCCGGGCGGATTAAGCCCGGGCAGGTAAGTGATCTGCTTTGGTACTTCCCCGATGTGCTCCCGACCATCACCGAACTTGCTGGCGTAGACAATCCATCAGATATCGATGGGATTTCGATTGTGCCAGAGCTGCTTGGCGAGGAGGCCAGCGGCAGACCGCAGCCGACGCACGAGTACCTCTATTGGGAAATCGGCGGGCAGACAGCAATTCGTGCTGGCACCATGAAGGCAGTCCACCCTGGCAGCAACCGTCGTTGGGAGCTCTACGACCTCGCGGTGGATCCCAGCGAAGCGAATGACCTGGCAAGCGAGCGGCCCGAGGAGTTGGCCTCGCTCAAGGCCTTAGCTGAAGCGGCCCACACGCCAGTACGGGAAGGCGAGTTTTTCGATCAGGAGATTCACGAGCGGGATCGCCGGGCCAAGTTCGGCGGCAGGGATCCCAGTGGCCTGCCGGCGAAGGTCAACTCGCTGCCTGCAACTGGGCTGATACCGATGAAGCAACTGAAGATTGTCGCAGCCAGCAGCGAGTCAGGCGGCAACGGGAAGCGTGCGGTCCATGCGATCGATGGCGATCCGCGGACCCACTGGCACACCTCGTTTCAGCCAGAGGTGCTCACTCATCCACATGAACTGGTGATCGATCTTGGTGGTGAGGCAATCGTCAGGGGGATACGGTATCTCGCTCGCCAGGACAAAGGCTGGAATGGGGCGATTGCCTCGTATGAGGTGGCGGTGGCGGATCGCCCGGATGACTTTGGTGAGCCAGCTGGCAGCGGCACGTTCACGAAAAAGAAACAGTCGCAGGAGTTCATTTTTCAGCCCGTGAAGGGGCGGTATCTTCGTTTGCGTATCCTGTCCGAGGTCAACGGAGGGCCGTGGGCCTCGATTGCAGAACTGGGAATTGTCGGCGAAAAAAGTGAGCAGAGGCCGTCTGTCAATAGATGAACGCTTGAAGCGGCCCGAGCGATTTTTCGAATGGTGCACAAGGTTGGAGGTTTCATGCCTGCGGCCCATGGTGACGATGCTCGCCGCCGAAAATTGCAATGCGCCTATCCCGGCATGAAGAACCAAAAGCAAAAGCTGGCCAAATTCGCGAGAAAACGCGATCAACTGTTTCCAGTCGTAAAGTCAGGCACCACGGGTGTGCCTTGCGCCGGATCAGTGGTGAATGCCCGAAATCGCTCAGCAATTCGGGCTGTGACCGGTCCTGGCACACTGCCGTAGCCGTGGGTGTCGAGGGCGATGACGGGTGTAATCTCGCCCATCGTTCCAGTCACAAAGATCTCGTCGGCCAGTCTGAGTTCTGCTGCCGGCACATCCCGTTCCTCGGCCGGAATTCCCAGATGGCCACAGAGTTCGAGCACCACCGAGCGAGTGATGCCCTCCGGACAAGCGCGGGTTGTCGAAGTGACAACGCGGCCGTCCCGCACGATGAATAAATGCGTGGAACTCGTTTCGGCCAGCATGCCAGCGGTGTCAAGGAGTACCGCGTCATCAGCGTTGGCCGCGTTGGCCTCGAGTTTCGCCAGAATGCTCGTGAGTTGATTGCAGCTGTGGATGTGCTGGTCAAGCACGTTGGCGAAAGGCCGTCGCTGGCGGGCGGTAATCAGGCGGATGCCGTGCGTGTTGTCGAAAACCGGCGGTTTGTGCTCGGCGAGAATGAAGAAAGAGCAGCCAGCCTGGTTGATTCGTGGATCGAGACCGCTCGTATATTTGAGCCCGCGTGAGACCGTAAGCCGCACGTGCACGCCGTCGTGCATCTGATTGGCTGTGAGCGTCCGGGCAAGTTCCGTCATCAGCGTCTCGTCGCTGGGATAGCCCTCGTAAGCCAGCATGGCAGCGCTGTTCCGCAGCCGGGCCAGATGCGCGTCGAGCCGGAAGATTCGCCCCGCGTAGAGCCGCAGGCCCTCCCAGACGGCGTCGCCATTTTGGACGCTTGAGTCAAACGGCGAGACCCCCGCCACATCTCGCGGCAGAAGCTTGCCATTAATATTGACGATCAGGTTGTCGTTGGCTGTGTTGCGGCGTTGGAGCATGATCGGAGCTGATCGTACAACGCAACAGCGTCGGCGAGAAACGGGACATCCGGTTCGGGGAGCGGGGGTTCGGCGGTGATGGGCACGAACCCCGTTGATTGCCAGGTGTTCGCATACCAGTGGGCTGCCCAGATGCCATCCTGCGGATGGGGACCGGCTGGCCAGGCGAGCATGGCTGGATCCCAGGCGAGGCCAAATCCGACACAGAGTCGCCTCAAGGTTGCCTCAGGGTTGCGTTGCAGGTCGGCTGCATCAATCACCATTGGTGGTGCGCCCCGTACATCCCGGAGCCACTGAAAGAGCCTCATCTGCCACGGAAGTCCTGTCTCGGCGAGTGTCATTGAAGGAAACACCTTCAGGTAGCTGGCTATGACCCGGGCTGGATGACGCACGAGAAAGGCGTGGTCGAGTTGGTCGAGCCAGGAGTCAATCATCTCCTCCCGCATATGTTGCGCCATCTGCTTCTGATACCAGACAGGACGCGTGAGCGGTGCCGGTCCGGTGGAAAGCGTTGCCGCCACATCCCGCCAGTCCTGAGGCTGACTGTCTAAAATCTCCGCCCGGCCAGGATGATCGAACGCCGTGGTGGCCAGATATGACGCGTAGAACGGCTCGTCGCTGACAACGCAGTCGCCGCGGGATGAAAAACTCCGCATCAGGGCAGTGGACAAGTTGCGTGGCCCCGACCAGACAGCAAGACGACGGATCAAGACGGTACCTCCTAAGAGGAAATGCGTTCGTTGTTGGACCAGGAAATCTTAGGAAGAACGGACTTCCTTCTTCGTCTGTCAATCGGGGGAGAGTTTAGAGCCCCAGGAGCTGGCCGGTCGATGAAAAAGCCGCGAACGTGAAATGCGGCTGGTTGCCGCATCGTCGCATCACTCGGTGACAGAGTAAGATGTTGAAACTTTCTGGGCCGCGATCGGCCTGTCCCAGCCGCGAAAGGAATTCGCTCGATAATGGTTTCTTACCGCTTGCCGTCGTTTCGTTATTGGCTGGTGATCAGCCAGGTGTTGCTGGTACTGAATGGCTGCCTCACAGCAGGTCCTGCCCGGGCTGATGAGGGGATGTGGCTGTTCAACGACCTTCCGAGCGAGCGGCTCAAGCAAGACCATGAGTTCACGCCTCCGGCCGGTTGGCTGGAGCGACTGCAGCAGGCGGCGGTGCGTTTCAACAGCGGTGGTTCAGGGGCGTTTGTGTCGGCCGATGGGCTGGTGCTCACCAATCACCATGTTGCCGCCAGCAGCCTCCAAAAACTGTCGAGCCCGGAACGCAACCTGGCGCAGGATGGCTTTCTTGCCCAGACGCGGGCCGAAGAGATTCCCTGTGTCGATCTTGAACTCAATGTGCTGGTATCAATTGAGGACGTGACCGCAGCGGTGCAGGCTGCAGTTGCGGATGAGGCTGACGCGGTCGCCGCCGCCAACGCTCGGCGGGAGGTGTTGGCCGGCATTGAAAAGCAGTCGCTCGAGACCACTGGGCTACGGAGTGACGTCGTCACCTTGTTCGGGGGCGGTCGCTTCCATCTCTACCGCTTCCGTCGCTACACCGACATTCGACTCGTCTTTGCTCCCGAACGTGATATCGCCTTTTTCGGCGGCGATGCCGACAACTTTGAATACCCGCGGCATTGCCTCGACATCTGCTTTTTCCGGGCTTACGAAGACGGCCAGCCGGTCAAGGTGCAGCATTTCTTGCCGTGGTCTCGTCAGGATGTCGCTGCCGGCGACCTCATCTTTGTGGCGGGGCACCCCGGTCATACCGATCGCGCCAAGACACTTGCCGAAGTGCTGGCGATGCGGGATCGGCAAATTCCCTTTTCGTTGCAGTGGCTCAACCGCCGCGAGGTGCTGCTGCAGGCCTATGCCGAGGAGGGACGGGTGGAGGCCCAGCAGGCGATGCACGATCTGTTTGGAGTGCAAAACAGTCGCAAGGCGAGGGGCGGACTGCTTGCTGCGTTGCTGCGGCCGGAGATCATCACGCATAAGGCCGCGGCTGAAGAACAGCTGCGAGCGGTTTGGCAGGGGAAGGCAGATGATTCACCTTGGAGCCGGGTCGCAGCGGCTCAGCAGGCCATCGATGCTGTTGCCCTTCGCTACAATTTGCTGGAAGGAGCGATGGCCTTTCGGTCGCGGTTCTTCAGCCATGCCCGAACGCTGTTACGGTCAGCAGCCGAGGCGGCCAAGCCCGATGGAGAGCGGCTGCGGGAATTTCGCGATGCGGCCCGGGCTTCGCTGGAACTGCGTCTGTTCTCGGAGGAGCCGCTCGACGATGCCTATGAAGTTGTCAGCCTCACCGATTCGTTGACCTTCATGGCAACTTCACTCGGCTTGAATGATCCGCTCGTTCAGCAGGTGTTGGCTGGGATGTCACCAGCCGAGCGGGCGGCGAAGCTCGTCGCCGGGACAACGCTTGGTCGTCGCCGTGGGGCGGCAGATAAGCGACTGGCCGACCGCCGTCGTGAACTCTATGAAGGTGGGGTGGCTGCCATCGCCGCCAGCGACGACACCATGCTCGCCTTGGCCCGGCTGGTCGACGACGAGTCGCGGCGGCTACGGCTGCTGGTGGAAGAGGCCGGCGAAACCAAGCAGCAGGCCCATGCTGAACTGATGCAACTGCGGCTGCGGACGGCCAGCGGGCCGATCTACCCAGATGCCACGTTTACGCTGCGGCTGGCGTATGGCACGGTGCGGGGCGTTGGTGATGAGGCTGCAGCCGCGACATCTCAGCCCTGGACGACGCTGGCAGACCTTTATGCCAAGGTCGATCGTGAACAAGGCCGCCCTCCTTTCGCATTGCCCGAGTCTTGGCAGGCAGCCCGTGAACGGCTGGACGGTTCAGAGGCATTGGCGACCACGCCGCTGAACTTCGTTTCAACAGCCGACATCATCGGCGGCAACTCCGGCAGCCCGGTGGTCGATCGGCAGGGGCGGCTGGTAGGCGTCATCTTTGATGGCAATGAGGACTCGCTGGTGCTCGACCTGGCTTACGATGCTGACCGTGCCCGGGCCATCGCGGTGTCGGCTGGAGGCATCGCCACCGCCCTGAGGGATGTCTACCAGGCCGAACTGCTTCTCACCGAGCTTGGACTCACAGACGGCGGTTGGACGTCGCTGTTTGATGGCATGAGTCTTGGTGACTGGAAGTCGAGCGGGTTCGGGACTGACGGACCGATTACGGTTGAACAGGGAGCGATCAGTATTGGCATGGGCGATCCGCTCAGCGGCATCACCTGGCAGGGAAAGTTTCCGACCGATCGTTATGAGATTGCGGTTGAGGCCCGGCGAACAGATGGCTTTGACTTCTTCTGCGGGCTCACGTTTCCCGTCGGTGCTGACGCCTGTAGCTTGATTTTGGGGGGCTGGGGGGGCGGTCTCGTCGGTCTGTCGTCAATTGACGGCGTCGATGCGTCTGAGAACGAAACGACCCAGTACCGAGAGTTTGAGACTGGTCGCTGGTATGACGTGCGAGTGCGGGTTGAACCGGAAGCGATCACCTGCCTGCTTGACGGCAAAGAGATTATCTCGCAGCCGCGTGGTGAGCATGAGATCTCAATCAGGGCCGAAATGTTTCTCTGTAAGCCACTGGGGGTGGCTACCTATGCCACGGCCAGCCAGCTAAGGAACCTGCGTTACCGCCGGCTTGAAGCTGGCGGTGGGGCTGCCCGGAAAAATGAGTAATGCAGACAAACGCCGCGGGCGGATAGCCGCAGAAGCGGCCCGGCGGTTTGCGCGGGGAGGTGACCTCAGGCGGGCCCGCTTTGGGGCGGCCCGGCGGGTCTCCCGTGACTGGGTGCCCGAGGCTGAACTGCCCACGGCGGTGGAGATCAGTTCTGAACTCTCCCGCCAACGGCTGACTGCCGAGCACGATGCCTCTGGCGGCCTGAAATCCCTGATCGGCGATCGGTTTGATCGGCTGGCGGGCCTTCTTCGGCCGCTGGCAGCCGTCCGGCTCGACCCGGCCGTGCACCCCGTCGACACGCTGCTTGAGTCGTGCCTGTCAGCATTCGCCTATGTGGAACAGCAGTGTCCCTACGACGAGGAACTGCTCACCGCAGCGTTGCTTGCCGATGCCGGCGAGGTGCTCGATCGCCGCGATCCGGTCCAGGCGATTCTCAGGGCCGCTGAACCCCTGATCACCGAGCGGACGGGCTGGTTCATCGAAAACCGGAACGTGGCAGCGGCCTACGAGAGCGGCGAACTGGGGCACCGGGCCCGGCAGCGGCTGGTCGCCCATCCTGATTTCGATGGCGTCCTGTTGCTAGTCGAGGCAGCTCGGGCTGTAAGTCGGGGTGATGCTCCCTCTCCGACTCTGATCCAAGTGATCAAGACGCTCCGCACGCTCAGTGCTGCT
>CAZKSP010000141.1:0-7105 GCA_964555385.1 uncultured Chitinophagaceae bacterium | reverse complement strand
TTGCCAATCTGTGGCTTGGGCCAGAACCAGGCAGCCGCCGGACCGGTCAGGGGCGGAAGGGCAGTTGCTTCCGTCCCGATGTATGGATCGACCAGCGAGAACAGAGTTTCCCGCGGCGCCGACGATCGCTCCGCCTCGCGATGGCCTGATGTCATGCAGACTGGTCGTGCTCGGTATTGGTCATTGATAAAAGGGCGTTATGCCGCCGTCCGCAGGCCCGAGGGTGCCAGCAGATTCGCCAAAATCGTCGTCCGGTCAAACCGCAGGCAATAGTCGCGGGCCCGCCGGCTGAGGCCGGCACGGGCGGCATCCGACATCGACGCCACTTCGTTGAGCCGCGCCGTGAGGCCAGCGATGTCGCCGGCGGCATGGTAGAGGCAGTGGTCGCCCGTTGCCTCTGGTATGCCGCCAGTGCGGGTGGTGATGACCGGCCCGATCCCGCCGGAGAGCATCGCCTCGGCAACGGCAATGCCGAAGGTCTCAGTGAACTCCGGCCGCGGCTTACTCGGCAGGCAGTACGCATGGCAGCCAGCCATCAGAGCAACCTTGTCGAGGTCACCCACGTCGTTGAAGAACCTGATTGACTTGTCGTCACCGGCAAGCTCCCGCAGGCTCTGCTCGTCGGGGCCGGTTCCACAGACCGCCAGTGGCAGACGGCCATGGAAGTCACTGGACCGATAGGCCTGAATCAGGTCGGCCACCCCCTTGGCCTTCGCCAGGCGGCTAAGGAACAGCAGATAGCCGTCTCGAACGAGCCCCCGGCGGGCCAGTAAGTCAGCCTGCTGGGCGTCAGTGAGTGAAGGCTGAAGATAGGCCGTTGTGTCGATGGCGGGATAACTAACTTGCACCCGTGCAGTGAGCTGATCGGCGAATCGGGTGTTGAGCTGCTCGTCGACCTGACGGCCCGCCGCCACAATCAGTTCGCGGGTGAAGTCGCTCACCGCCACCGGCAGATCATGATCGAGAAAGTTCTGCAGCACGAGTGCGGCAGCACCGAATCGTCCAGTAGCAACGGCGTTCCCGACGACATTCGTGATGTCAGAACCGACCGCTTCGGCAATCGTCAGCGGCACCTCGACACCACCCATCCGCCGAACCGCCTCGACAGCCTGCATCACCATCTGCCCGTGGGGCACGAGATAAAGATTCATGACGGCAGTCCGCCCCGGCAGGCTGATGAGCAGATCGATCAGATGGCCCGAGATGCCATAGCCAAGCCTGCCGTCGAGCACCTTGTAATCACCGACAGGGTCGGGCCGGTCGACCTTGATGCCGGGGGCATAGTCAGCCACTGACTCCAACGGCTTGAGTGGCAACTCAGAGGCCTCGAGCACATCGAGGGGATAGCTGACCACCCGCACCCGTGACACGCCCTCCGCAACGGCGGCTTCGGCAAGATTCCGAGTCTCAGTCGAATGACCGCAAATGATCGGATCGGCCCGGGAAAGAATGATCAGGTTGTCGAATCCGTTACCGGCTGGGTGACCGTCACAGCTGTCAATGAGGGGATTGTTTGGGGCCATGGCTGCACCTCTTCAAGCACACGCTCGCAGACAAACACCTTGTCCGTAAAACCGCCTGCAATGCAGAAATGCAACTCCCGCGCCAAACGACTGCAGCTGCATTTTGCCAGCAGTTTCAGCCGTTTAAGCCCGTGATTCGCTGCACGAGTCTGTCTCACCTGCCCAGAGAATGGGCAGGCGACGCGCTGAATGACGCGAGGGTGACGGTTGCTCGGCCTCTCGACAATCAGCCCTTCGGGGGCTGTTTGCGGCTGTCCATGTTTCCGGCGATCACAATTCCGATTGCCTCAACCCAGCTGGGGACATCCCGGACGCTGTCGAGACCGCTTTCGGCAAGCAGTTCCTCATCGCCCGCAGGCCGGCCCCCAGCCGAATCAGACCGGCCTTCATCCATGCCCAAGAACTCGAGGCCTTCGTCATCCTCATCACGGCCTTCGCCAACCCGCGAAAAGGTGCTTTCACGACGGCGACGGCGGCCGTCTGAGTCTCCGTTACGGCTCGACTCGCGACGTCGGGTGCCTTTTGTCGACCGTCGACGGGGGCCAGATGACTCTTCGGCCGGACGACGTGGCTTTTCCGCCGTTGCCTCACCAGTCTCTGCGGCGGCCTCCCCGGAACGGCGGCGGCGGCGGCGGCGACGGCGACGGACTGGCTCATCACCAGCTTCACCCGATGCGGTCTTCTCATCGTCAGCAGCGGAAGAGCCCTCGGGTGCGATGTCGGCAGAATCATCATCGTCGACAGTGCTCCGATCAACAGCGGAATCGGTTCGGCTGTCTGCCCCACTCTCATCGCGGCTCCGCCGACCACGGCGGCGGCGGCGGCGGCGAGGCCGTTCATCCCCGTCACCTTCTTCATTTTCATCAGTCGATCGGTCACTTCGATCAGGTGAGCCAACTGCCGTCGGTTCATCAGCAAGCAAATCTTCTGCTTCTTGATTGAGGCCTCGTCCAAACTCGTCTTCCCAGGGAGCGTGGGGGCGAATGTCTGCTTTGAGGCTGCTGGTGCTGGGCCGCTCAGTGCGACGCTCGTGCCGCTCCTCATCAAGGTTGCGGCCATATCCAGGCAGGCCCTCGTCATCCTGCGAACGCGACGTCGTTTCGCCGGCCTCGCGGCGATCCCCACGACGGCCACGGCCGCGGCCACCTCGTCGTCTGCGCCGGCGACGAGGTTCGTCGCCATCTGAACCTGACTCATCTGAGCCTCGTTCTCCGGCTTCGGTCAAAGCATCAGCGGCGGACTGCTGCTCGCGTTCAGGTCGCGCGGTCGACGATGTTCTCTGAGCCGTCTGAGGTGGCCGCTGCTCTGCCGCCGGCTCCTCGAGCAGCCCTGCACCAAAACCACCTGCTGCAGGTGGCGGCTCGGGCGGCCGTGAGGCCACGGGCTGGCGTGGCGGGACCGGCGTTGGAGGTGACGCTACGGCTGGCTGCTCCGGCGGAGTCGGCAAGCCGAGGCTGCCGGCCACGTCGTTCCAGTCAGCCTTGGCCGCCGGTCGCGGGGAGGCTGAGCGGGTAGCCGGGGCGGGCTTCGCTGCTGGCGGTGGCGTTGGCCGGGCAGGCGGCTGGGGTGATTCCTGAGCCGGTTCAGCACCAAGTGATTCGGCCAGATCGGACCACGGATCTTTTGATTCGGTCATTTGGATGGATAGTACCCAGTGAAGAAATGAGTTGGCAGCAGGCCGGAGGGGCGAGCCACGTCTCATAGGATACCGAAAACGCCCCCAGTCCAGAACCGGGGACGTTTCTCGTGACTTGTCGCCGCAAGGAGCGAGAATTAGGGGCTCACGAGGCCGAGCGTCTGCATCATTGTGCCGTTGTCGGCCACATCAAACAGCGGCCGGTACGGGCTCGACAGGCTCCGCCGCGAGCGGCCCGCCGGATAGTAGACGAGGTTGATTGCCAAGTTCCAGGCCATCGGCGTGAAGGTGGCACTGGCTGGGTTCTGTTGTGTGCCGAGTTGCACGGTCTCCGACCGCCCCGGCATCAGGTAAGCAAAGGTGCCTTCCATTGCCAACGACCGCGACATCGGAGCCCGACAGGTCGAGCCGATGTAGCCCTGCCCGATGGCGGAGGCACCGCCCCAAAGCTTCAGCTCATTCGCATCCCCAAACTGCACCCGGTAAAAGCCGGTGTAGACGTGAGTGGTGCTGGCCTCAGTATTGGCCTGCTGCGCGCCCTTTACCGGCTTCAGAAAACCGGTTGACTCCTGGGAGTTGAAGGCTCCCCAGAAGCCGAATTCATGGTAGCCCCAGACATAGCTCACCTCAGCCCGGATCTGCGAGAGGTCAACATTATCGAAGTAACTGTCATGGAGGTAGTCGTAGACGGCTCCGCCCTGCAGCCCCCGCCCCTCAAAGGCTCGGGTGAAGAAGCCGGTGGTAACAAAGGTCTGATTCCGCGAGCGGGACGTCAGCACATCCCCTCCAGGGAGCGTCGCCGATGACGAGCCGTAACTTGTCTGCGTACCCCGCACGCCGAGTTGCCAGCCGACGCCAAAGGCATTCCAGAAAGGCATCGACCAGTTGATGTATTCGTTGAATCCGAAGTTGCCGAACAAACCGAGGTTGGCTTCGTTCTCAAAAGCTGTGACGCCGGCGCTGGCGGTCAAGTCGCGGTACCAGTGCCAGCCGTAGTACGGCCGTCCAAACTGCCGCAGCCAACCACAGATCTGGCCATGACAGAAGTTCCAACGGAATGGGTCTTCACATTCTTCGCAGGCGTAGGGATCGTCATAGAACGACTCCACGTGCAACTGGGCCGGACTGCGGCCGAGCCACATCTCGTCGGCCATCGGCTGCCCCTGACCATACCCCTCGTCGAACCCATAGCTCATGTTGCCAGGCGTGGTCTCAATCATCATTGGGTCTGCAGGGCCGGCCATGCTCGGTCCTTTGGAACCTGCGGCTGCCGAACTTTTTGAAGCCGACGGTGTCGGCACTGCCTCAGCCTCGGCCTGACGTGCCATCACCGAGGGCACCTTCTCGATATCCATCGCCAGCCGTTCAGGGCGGTTTGTTCGCCGACCGGCTGTCGTGTTGAAGGGCGGGGCCATGCCACCGCCTGCCTGAGCCCGACTGACGGCCTGCAGATCAGCCGGCCGCTCCTGGGCAAGCATCGGCCGGCTGGCATTCTGCCCCTGTGGAGTCCTCATCATGCCGAGCCCCAGTGGGCCGTCTGCTGCCGAAGACGACGCCACGCTAGACTTTCCATTCGGCTGGCTGTTGGCCATCCAGTCACCGATGCCTTCGACCATTTTGCCAGGATCGAACTGCTTGCGGAGCGGAGCAAAATCTTCGCCGGAGCGGGCAGCGGATGCCGGCTTGTCGGCCACCGCCTGCAACTGTGGAGCTGCAGCAGAGGCCGGAATCTGATCGGGAAGGCTGACCGAGGCGGGCGGCGGCGCCGGACGGCTTGCTACCTGTTGGGACCCAACCGCGACGGGCGACGGGCGGCCTGCAGCCGACGGGGCGGGTTTGTGAATCGTTTCCGAGGGGACTGCCGGAGCCGGGGCAACCGCCTCAGGCTTCTCCAACTCGGCATCGAGCGGTCGGGCCGCCGCCCGATGGGGCGTCCACTTCAAACTGCCATTCGCCGAGCTATTGGGCTCTTCTTGGGCAGCTCCTGTTGCCGCGGCTATCGCAGCCAGGCAGGCGGTGGCAAGTCGGAGGTGGATCTGACGCATGGTTCTCTCCTGGCTGGGTGGCTACCGACCGACGGGCTGCCGTCGTTGCCACCGGTGCAATCAGAAGAAGTATCGGAACCGGTGCAGGCGGAACTTTTGCAAAATTCCCTGCAATCGGCAGCCTCTTCCCTGTCGCCGCAGACCCCCTAGCCTTCTAGCCGGCCAGCGTCGTGAGTGCCGCGGCCAAGTCGGCCTCAAGATCGGCAGCCGCCTCCAGGCCGACCGACAGCCGGATCAGGCCGTCTGTGATGCCAACGGCCCGGCGGGCCTCTGGGGCGTAGGCCCCATGGGACATGACTGCCGGCAGTTCAATCAGCGACTCGGCTGCCCCGAGGCTGACCGCTAAGCGAAAGAGTTTCGTCGACTCGACCACCCGGCGGGCAGCCGCCACGTCGCCAGCAATTTCAAAACTGACCATGCCTCCAAAGCCACCTTGAAACTGCCGGGCAGCAACCTCATGGCCGGGATGATCAGCGAGCCCCGGATAGTGAACCCGGCAAACCTGCGGCTGCTGCTGCAGCCAGGCAGCCAGCCGGGCCGCCGTAGCCGACTGGGCATGCACGCGAAGCTCAAGCGTCTTGACGCCGCGGCAGCAGAGGAAGGACTCCAGCGGCCCCATCACTCCGCCGGTGGCATTCTGCAGCCAGTGCAACCTTGTCCCGAGAGCAGCGTCACGAGCGACCACCAGGCCGCCAAGCAGGTCACTGTGGCCGCCAATGTACTTGGTGGCCGAGTGCATGACGATGTCGGCGCCGAGTTCCAGCGGCCGACAGAGCACCGGCGTGGCCAGGGTATTGTCAGCGACCAGCAGTACGCCCGCCTCGCGGGCAATGGCGACACAGCCAGCTACGTCGGTGACCGACATCAGCGGGTTGCCGATCGGCTCGATCCAGAGCATTCGGGTTTCCGGTCGGATCGCCGCCCGCACTGCCACCGGGTCACTGGTGTCGACCGCAGTGACGGCCACCCCCTGCTCGGTGAGTACGTTGTTAAACAGCCGCCAGCTACCGCCATAGATGTCGGTGCCAGTGACGAGGTGATCGCCCGGCTTCAGCAGCAGGCTGACGCAGTGGGTTGCCGCCATTCCGGAGGCGAAGGCGAGGGCACGGGCCCCACCGTCAAGTGAAGCGGCCACCGCCTCGAAGGCATGCCGGGTGGGCGAGCCGGTACGAGCGTAGTCGTAGTCGGCCGGTCCCTCGGCTGCCGGCAGCACGAAGGTGCTGGCCAAATGCACTGGCGGCACAACCGCTCCGCTGGTCGGATCGGGGTCTTGGCCAACATGGATCGCCCGGGTGCGGAACTCCATCGGCTACTCCGCCGCCTCAAGGGCCTGGGCGAGGTCGGCGATGAGGTCGTCGGCATCCTCAATGCCGCAGGCCATTCGCACCATGTTGTCCGGAATCCGGAAGGCGGCCCGCTCGTCCGGACTGTAGTTCCAATAGCTCATCACCATCGGCTGCTCGATCAGCGACTCAACACCACCGAGGCTGGGGCCGATCCTGGGAATCTGCACCGCATCGATCACCGCCGCCGTCTGCCGCCAATCAGCATCCTTGATGAAAAACGTGACGAGCCCACCAAAGCCCCGCATCGTCCGCTGGGCAACGTCATGAAAGGGGTGATCGGCCAGGCCCGGGTAGAGCACCCGGTCGACCCGGGGGTGACCAGCAAGGAACTCGGCCACCGCCTGCCCGTTGGCGTTGTGTCGTTCCATTCGTAGGGCAAGGGTCTTGAGGCCCCGCTCGAGCAGATAGGCGTTGTGGGGTGAATTGACGCCCCCCATGATGCCCCGGAGGTTTCGGACTGGGGCGAGCAGATCTGCCGCACCGGTGACGGCACCGGCCAGCAGATCATTGTGGCCGCCGAGATACTTGGTGGCCGAATGGAGCACGAAGTCGACC
>CAZKSP010000140.1:0-7120 GCA_964555385.1 uncultured Chitinophagaceae bacterium | reverse complement strand
TCTGGTGAGAAAGGCGTCGAAGTCCGTGGCGGAGATGCGATAATGCGCCATATGGCCATTGCGATCGCTGATCAGTCGGACGTCGGTCGCTTCCGCTGGTAAGTAACGCATGATCCGGGGATCAGGAATTTCAGCTGCACTTTGAACATGATGCACTCCCGTCAAAAATTTAGAATTTTCATGTTCAGGGAATGAATTCTCGGTGCGGGCTGTCACCCTGCCAGCCGAGAGATGTCCGGCAGGAAGATTCTCGCTGTTCTGAATCGAGATCTTTCCGTCTGGGGTGACAACCATCTCGAATGCTGGTGCCGGAGTATTCTCCCGCAGTGAGGATTGCTCGTCCTGTTTTTTGGCCCGTTTCCGCTCTCGGATCCATTTGATTGTCTGGGACTGTGCATCCCATTTTCCGAGAAAAATGGTGGGCGGGGTCTTCGGCTTTTGGTTGAGTCTGGCTTTGGAAAAGCTCATAGGGCCGATTCGGACCAGCATCAGGCCAAATCGTTCGTTCCTTTCGGGCATTGCCACAATATTTTCAACGACTACGTGCTGCGGATTCTCCGCGGGCCAAGACCAGACAAGGTTCCAAGCTGATGCCATGCCAGCTTGAGAACCACCACTGGCGACAAGTTTTCCTTTCAATTCGACGGTGCGAAGGTCCTCAATAAGATCTGCTTCGAACGACCATGTGCCGCAGGCTGCGTTGAGTCCCTTGAAGAGGGGAATCTGATCGCGGGAAAAGTTTTCTGGCAAAATCCATCCAAGGGTTTTCCAGTCAGCTGAGATTTGAGATTGCGGTGTCTGGGCAGTGGCTTGACGCAACGAAAGCAGAAGAACGGTGTAGCAGATGAGCATTCTGGTAACTGGGAGTTCTCGTCTCATTTGGCTTCTCTCCTTGACGCGATAAGAGGCTCCCGATGCCATTTCATCAGATGTTCGCTTCAGCCATCCTAAGCCCTTGCCCGACAGAAATCACACTTTGCCGTCCCGGCTGTATTGAGTTTTCGTGGCCACTCAAGTGGCAGGCGAAAAACTCCTCTCCCCTGCGGTTTTCCGAGGGACCAAATGCGAGGCAAAGCCGATTGTTGCATCAACATCACTCGATAGCTCCAAATGCATTTCCGGCTGCAGGTGTTTTTGTTTATGAACGTGCAAGCAGCTAGTCAGAGGCCGGCGGTTGCAACTGAGTTGTCAGGCTCACCGTAAGAGCTTCGTGGGCTTTCATGCGGTTGCCAGGCTGTAAATTGATTTGCAGGAAGAGTGGGCCATCCTGGGTGGCGGTTAAGGTTATGGTCGTACCTTCACCAAGGATTTTGAAGGCAGCGCGGCTACTGTCAGTTGGCGTTGCATTCCACTGGGCAGCGAGTAATCGGCCGATCGGTCTTCCCCTGTACCAGTCGATAGAGACTCCGTCTGCCTCGCTCTCAAGAACCGTCGGGCCATCCAATCCGTCAACGGTTCCGACGACGCAGCGGCCCGATGCTCGCAGTTGATACTGCCGCCCGGCTCGTAGCCGCCAGCCAGTGTTCTGCCAGCCGTGGTCGGGTCTGACAGAAAAACTGAGTGGAAGTTTGGTGGTGATGGCTTCCATGGGCTTTCCGGGGGACCAGTCGATGACCATTCGGTCAAAGTCATAGCCGTAATCGACGTCAGCGGTGAAGGCATCAAAGTCGCGCCGTGCAGCGGCCGGATGCCATTGAGGGACGCTACTAAGCCGAGTTGTGAAGCTGGCATCGAGCGGGCCCCGCTCGGCCGTTGCAAGTGCCTTGGCATACCGCGGATGTCCAGCAAGAAATGCAACGGCCGCCCAGGCTGAGGCATAGCTGGTGATTGTGCCGTGCAGGGTGGGCCGAAGCTGGAACACCTCATCGAGGCTGGGGACGCTGCCGGCGGCACGGAGCCGAGCGATTGTCTCGATGCGTCCCAGTTGTTCGACGTCGGAGGCTGCCGCCGGAATCGGTGTGAGCTGAAAACGCGGTGCAGGTGCTACCAGTCGGTGCGTCGCCAGAAACTCAGCAATTCCCTCGGTGTACCAGGTCGGAGTGTTGAGTTTCAGCAGCGTGGTTGTGAAGGCGTGAACGCCCTCGTGGAGCAGCAGATGACGGCGATAGTCAGGGTTTGACTGGTCTGCCAGCCAGAATCGATGGAACCAGCAGTAACCGTTGGTGAAGTCTGGCACCTCGTCGGGCAATAATCCGGCGGCACGGAATCGGTCCCGGTCGACCACCAAGCAGCCGAGTGCCTGCCAGTCGGCGTGGTCGTCGGGATCGAGCTTGTAGTGTCTGCACCAGACCGCGAAGGCCTCGTCAAAGATCCCTGGCAGTTCGTGAAGACCATCGGCCTTCCGGGGCGGTCGATCGGTGACCAGAATGAGGTGGCGGCTGCTCAATACCCGGAGGCCGGCTCGCTCGGCCTGTGCGACGAGTGTTTGCAGGGGTGGTGATACCTCAGCGGCCGCCGGCAATTCCGCAGAAGCCCGTGGGGCGATGGCGATGATGGCCCCGACCCAGCAAGCGGTGACCCATACGAGTGCGTCTTTGAATGTCGCCCAAAGCATCCGTCCAGTGTAGGTCCTACCTGGATTCTCTTGGGAAACTCCCCGACGATTTGGAAACAACTCAAGCTATTTTCCGAAAAACTGTCGGAGCGATTGGCCTCGTGAACCGGGTTGGCAGGATGGCGAGGCTGCCTGGGGGGCTTTGGGAACGAGGAAGGGCCGGTAGTTCGGGCAACGAATGGCCAGTTTGTCGATTGCGAGAGTTCAGTTCTGCCGATGAAGATTGTTGGTAGGTGACGCAGTGGAGGTCACCGCCATCCATGAGTGAGGAGATCTGGTGACAGGCCAAACGCTGCTCACGAAACAAGCTGTGCGACTGCGAATCATCGTCGGCAATGTTCGCTTCCTGCTTCTGGCGACCGGCATGGTTGTTGCCGTCTCACCGGCAATGGCCCAGCAGTACTTTGTACCGGTGGTGCAGCAGCCGATTCGATCGCAGGTTAATCGTATTCAGGCCCCGGGCTACGTGCCGCCCCCTCCCGTGGTCAGGCGTCCTTGGTGGTTCACGGTGCAGACGGTATCAGGGCCGGGGGCCGTTGTTCCGATTGCCCGCGTCACCAATTATCGTCCACAGCCGTTCCGGTTTCCGGTCAACGCACCCGTGCTGGCCGGGAAGCCAATTTTGCCCCCCGAGGGCACGCCGCCATCTCAGTGGGCGGCAGCACCGGCCATCATGCCAACCCCTTCCAGTTCCCAAGTTGCGACCGCGTCACCTCCCGTTGCTGCTTCACTGCCTGCCCCGGCGGTGGATCGGCAGCCTGTTCCAGCACCGCCACCAGCAGCAGTACCGTCACCCGTAATAGCCGCACCACCAGCCGCCCCGTCGGGCCAGTGGGCAGCCGTTGCCATTGATGCCAGTCAGCCACAGCCAAACGAGGTGGCAGTGACGATTCCGGCAACCCCGGGCACCATGCTGGCGGCCACACCAATGGCACCAACCGTTCCGACCCAGCCTGTCAGTCAGTCCGTCACCACGGCTCCTGACCAGCCACCTGCATCGGCGGCAGTCGCCTGGTGGCGGTGCATCGGCGTAACCGATGGTGACACGCTGACGTGTCTTGATGAGTCAGGCCGCCAGCAGAAGCTGGTGCTGGCTGGCATTGATGCTCCAGAACCCGGACAGCCTTATGGCCGAGAGTCACGTGAGTCACTTGCCGAGTTAGTCTTCGGCAAGCAAATTGCTGTCGTGGTGGTCGGCCGCGACACCGCTGGGCTGGAAATTTGCCAAGTGTCCGCCGATGGTCGCGACGTAAGCGCCGCGTTGGTGTCTGCCGGGGCGGCCTGGGCTGATCCGGTGACCGGAACACATCTCACTCCTGAGCAGCAGCAGGCACAGCAAGGCCGCAGGGGCCTCTGGGCGGAAGACAATCCACAACCGCCCTGGGAGTTCCGCCAAACAGGCGACGCTCCTTGGCAGCCATCAGCCTGACAAGCCTTCACTACTCGTGTTCGCTACGAATCAGCGGTTCACCGTCATCAGCAATATCGACGTGCAGCACCATCGGGTTGCAGCAGACCGGGCAGTCTTCCACATAGTCCTGGTGCCGTCCTTCAGTGACATCGATCGGTACGACGATCTCCTCACCGCATGAGTCACAGACATAGCGAGCTTCAACCTCAGCTGGCTGGGTGTCCTGCCGATTGGTGGCCAGCCGCAGCCGCTGGTCGTGACTGAGCTCATCAGATTTACGTCGCATGGGAACACTCCCGCAAGGTTCTGGTGGCTAACCGGCCAAAGTGGCAGGAGGTCAGCTGACAAGTTGCTTGCATAGTATTCACAGGGCAGGCACGTGGACACAGTGAGAGAGGTGTTGCGATGGAAAAATCACGTTTCAGGGGGCCTTTTGCGACGGCCTATCGTGGACGGTTGGCTGTGAGTTGCTGGCAAGTGTTCCTGCTGTTGATTGCGGTCTGCCTTGGTACGCCCCAGTTCGAGGTCGCCTGCGGGGCAGAGCCAGCGGCAGGGGGAGCAGGTCGCAGGCTCAATCTGCTAACGCCAGCTGAGTTGCAGATTCGCTATGCGGAAACTCGCCAACAACTGGCAGAGCTCAACCTTGAGCGGGCCAACAAGGCCAATCAGCTTGTTCCTAACGCAGTGGGGCCGCGAGAGGTTGCACGTCTCAGCCGACATGTTGACTTGACACGGCGGCAGGCGGATATCGCCAAAGAAAATCCTCGAACAACAGTGAAACAGACGAACCTAGCGGCGGCTGAAATTGCCGTGGCCAACGTCAGAGATGACCTCGTAGCTGCCCGCAAGGCTAACGAACGGACTACAACGGACGTCAAGCTGGCAGCAGTTGCTGCGGTCAACATGAAGCGGCTTGAGGCGATGCTTGAGATGGCCGAGATTCACCTTGAACTGCTCAATCGTCCGAATTATGTGCCATCACTCATTGATGAGATGCAGTGGCACATCGATCAGCTTACCAACGAAGTGATTGATCTACGGCACCAGCTTGAGACCGGTGGAAACAATACATTTGGAGCGGAGCGGCCCTAGGTAGACCGAAGGGAATTCTGCCGCCGCCGCTTCCCACCAGGTCTTTTCAGAGCGGGCGAAGGGACTCGAACCCTCGACATCCAGCTTGGGAAGCTAGCGCTCTACCAACTGAGCTACGCCCGCGTGGCTCCTAGTGTAGCGACGGCGGAACGGCCCGCCAGCCGCTTCATTTGAGAACGGTCTCGGGCCGGCCGCTTACAATCGTTGCGGTGCCGCCCCATGGTGATCTGGGGTTTTGCGCGAGGCGAGAAATCAGCTGGCCACCTCTCAGGGCGGTTGGCAGTAGAAGGAGGCGAGACGATGGCAGAGCAGATACCCGGCAATCCAGCGCACGAGTCTGGCCAGCCGCTTACAGCCCATTCGGAATCTGGTGGGGCTGGCTCGGAAGGAACAGCCGTGAAGCGATCCCGACCGATGCGGCCAGTGTTCGCGGTTGGCATTGTCCTTGCCGTCGTTTCCACCGTCCTAGTGGCCACCCTTCCCAGCTGGCTTGTCTCACCAGCGGGTGTGCGGCAGTTTCTATTGCGGTCTATTCCTGAACTAAAAGGCGATGTCCGAGTGGAAGCTGCTTCAATCGGATGGTTTTCACCCCTTTCCATTCGAGGGCTTGGGCTGGTACCAGCAGACGGCGGTCCGGCGCCGATATCGGTTGAGGAGATTAAGGGAGACCATGGCCTGCTGGCGATTCTGATGGAGCGTGGTCGGCTTGGTCGCATTGAAGTGACTGGCCTGACCCTGGACCTTGTCTTTGACAAACAGCATGTTTCGAATCTGCAGCAACTGCTTGGTCGGCCGCCAAAACGTCCAGTTTCAGGGGAGGCTCCGGGAGAGCCGCCTGCGTCAACCGGTGACGCCTCGGAGGCAGATGAGCAGGTCCGGGTGGTGGTGGCAGATGCCAAGATCCGGGTTGAGGGGCCCTGGACGAAGGACCGGTGGGAGAGCGAACCAATCGACCTTGAGGCAACCCTGCGACGGACGGACACGGGCGACCGTGAATGGTCATTGGCACCGGTCACCCTTCTTGATCACGCCCGGCTGGATCCGTCGGTAGCCGCCGGTGTGCTCGCCTATGCCGCCCCGATTCTGGCGGACGCCACTCGAACCGGTGGTGAATTTTCGCTAGTAATCGAAGAGGCGAGATGGCCTGCTGGGCGTGGTGAAGAGGCGACCGTCAGTGGGATGCTTACGCTCCACAAGGTTGACGTTGGACCGGGCCCACTCGTCGAGGGACTGGTACGAGTGCTGCCGGGGCGACTGCCTGCACCGCCGACGATCCGGGTTGCCGAGGCTTCACAGGTTCAGTTTCGTCAGGCGAATCGTCGGGTCTGGCACGAGGGGCTTGCTTTCGGCATCCCTCTAGCCGAATCGGGTGAGCGACTCGACATTGAATCAGCGGGCTCGGTCGGTCTTGATGATCGCTCACTCGACCTCACGCTTTCTCTGCCGATTCCGGCTGATTTGCCACAGGAAAGACCACTGCTGGCGGCGATTGCCGGGAAAACGCTGCGACTCCGGGTTGCCGGAAACCTCGATGAGCCGCAGTTAAAACTTGATGAGTCGCTCAAGCAAACGGTTACTGCCGTGGCCGGCGACGTGTTGGAAAATCTACGGCAGCAGCGTGCCGAGCGGGCGGCAGCGACGAAGCCTCAATCAAGCAATTCCGGAGCAATGCCATTGAAGTCGGAAGCCAACAAGGGCGACCGGCCTGCCGTTGGTGCGGAAAAACCCGCACGAGATGATTCGGGCGGCACGGCCGCGAAGCTCAACCAACTTAAGGGAATGCTCCCAGCCGAGGTGTCTGACGATCCGACAACCGATGCTGTGATCGATGCGGTTGGAGGCTTGCTAGACGAAGTGGCCCGGCGGCGTGCAGCCCGTAAGCAGGAACAAGTGGACAAGGACAAGACGCAGCCTTCCGGCGAATCAGCGGACACACCCAAGCAGAGTCGGCCGGCCAGACGACTGTTGAAGCAACTTCTCGATGCCTCAGGCTCAGCCCCCGAGTCCAACAAGGATAGCCCAACGCCTGAGAAGAGCCCTGTGGGAGAAAAGCCGGCGCCGCC
>CAZKSP010000139.1:0-7126 GCA_964555385.1 uncultured Chitinophagaceae bacterium | reverse complement strand
GGGCTTTCGGAAGTGTCTCGTCAATCACTTGATGAACAGCATCTCCGCATAGGTTGGCAGGGGCCAGAGGTCGTCAGGCAAAAGCACTTCCATTTTGTCGGCTGTTTCTCGCAGACGTTCCATGGCTGGTACCACCTGCCGGTGAAAGTGTTCGGCCTCAGCCGCAACATTTCCGGTAGCGTCAGGGTCAACCGCCGCCTGCAGGGCATCAATCCGCTGCTCGCACTCGTGCACCAGAACCGTCAATTTTTCAAGCGTGCCAAGGTGGGCCGACTGGCCGAGGGCGGCCAGCTTGGTGGCAGTGTCAACCAACTCGCCCTGATAGCGGTAGCCTGCTGGCAGAATCATCTTACGGGCCATTTCCAACGCCGTGTTGGCTTCAGTGTTGAGATCCTTGCAGTACCGCTCCATGTAGATCTCGTGGCGGCTCTCCATTTCGCGTCGTGAAAGCACGCCGTACGTCTCGAACATGGTGATGTTCTGCGGCGCGATCAGTGTCGCCAGCGCCTCCGGCGTCGCCCGCAGATTGGGCAGGCCGCGGCGGGCGGCCTCGTCCTGCCATTCCGGGGCGTAGCCGTTCCCGTTGAAGATGACCGCCTTGTGGGCAGTGATCTCCCGGTGCAGCAACTGTTCGACCGCCGCCGGTAGCCGCTCGGGGTCGCCGCCAGCCGCCTTTTCAAGGTCGGTGGCGTACTGGTCGAGACTCTCAGCCACAATCGTGTTGAGGGCCACCAGCGGTCCAGCAATCGACTGGCTGGAGCCAACCGCCCGGAACTCAAACTTGTTGCCGGTGAAGGCGAAGGGGCTCGTACGGTTGCGATCGCCGGCATGCTTGGGCAGCGGCGGCAGCGTGTCGACGCCGATGGTCAGCGTGCCGGTCGACTTGCTGCCGGTAATGCTGCCCTGTTCGATCTGCTCAAAGACGTCGGTCAGCTGATCGCCCAAAAAGATCGAGATGATTGCCGGGGGTGCTTCGTTCGCCCCCAGTCGATGGTCGTTGCCACTGGAGGCGATCACCGCCCGCAGCAGGTCACCATGCAGGTGAACCGCCCGGATGACCGCCATGCAGAAGACGAGGAACTGCATGTTGGCATGGGGTGTCTCACCCGGCTCCAGCAGATTGCCCAGCCGGCAGCCCAGCGACCAGTTGAGGTGCTTGCCCGAGCCGTTGATGGACGCAAATGGCTTTTCGTGGAGCAGGCAGGCCATGCCATACTTCGGTGCCACGCGGCTGAGCATCTGCATGATCAGCTGCTGGTGGTCGTTGGCAATGTTGCCGTTTTCGTAGACCGGGGCGATCTCGTACTGGCTGGGGGCGACCTCGTTGTGCCGGGTCTTCACCGGGACGCCAAGTTTGTACAGCTCCCGCTCGACCTCCAGCATGCAGGCCAGCACCCGTTCAGGGATGGCCCCGAAGTATTGATCTTCAAACTCCTGGCCCTTGGGCGGCTTGGCCCCGAACAGTGTCCGGCCGGTCAGCATCAGGTCGGGTCGGGCGAAGAAGAAGTTGCGGTCAATGAGGAAGTATTCCTGCTCCGGCCCACCTGAAGAGGTAACGCGACCGATGTCGGTGTGGCCGAACAGGGCCAGAAGCCGCCGGGCTTGCCGGTCGAGGGCCTGCATACTCCTCAGCAGTGGCGTCTTTTTGTCGAGGGCCTCACCAGTCCACGAGCAGAAGGCGGTGGGAATGCAGAGCGTTGTCCCGTTGGGGTTCTCCAGCACATAGGCCGGGCTCGTTGGGTCCCAGGCGGTGTAGCCGCGAGCTTCGAAGGTGGCCCGCAGCCCGCCGGATGGAAAGCTGGAGGCATCAGGCTCGCCCTGAATGAGCTCCTTGCCGGAGAACTCGGCGACTGCTCCGCCGCCGCTGGTGGGTGAGAGAAAGCTGTCGTGCTTTTCAGCGGTCAGACCAGTGAGTGGATAGAAGACGTGGGCATAGTGGGTGGCTCCCTTTTCGATCGCCCAGTCTTTCATCGCCAGGGCAACAGCATCGGAGATGGCCGGGTCAATCGGCTTGCCCTGTTTGATGGTTGCCTGGATCGCCTTGTAGATGCTTTTTGGCAGCCGCTCCCGCATCACGGCGTCGTTGAAAACGTTAACTCCGAAGAGTTCACCGGTTGGCGTCTCACGGAGGTTCCAAGCGGGGCCACGAGGCTTGTAGCTGTTCAGTGCGGTGACGACGTTGCTGCGAACGCTGGTCATGAGACAATTCCGGAAGGGAATGGATACCGGCCGAAGCACCTGCGGCCTTACCGCCAGATTATCGGCTTCCTCGCGCTCGAAAAGAAAGCCACCGGCACGACTTTCTGGCAGGTGCTGCTACCGCGGCAGAATGCGGCGCGAGACCGGCTGGGCCAGGCTGTGGCCGGCTGCGTTGCGGGCCACCTCCACCGCAGCCGCTAGTGCAGCATCACCGCTACTTGTTCGACCAGCGGCATCGGGGCGGGCGGTCTGCTGGACCCAGACGTCGGGCTCAACCCCAACCCGGCTGAAGGGCCGGCCGGCGGGCGAATAGAAACTGGCTGTCGTCAGCCGCATACCGACGCCGGCAATCTGCAGCGGAAAGATTCCTTGAATCGAGCCCTTTCCATAGCTGCGAACCCCAACGATCCGGCCCCGGCTGTGGTCTCGGATGGCCCCGGCGAAAATCTCACTCGAACTGGCCGAATCGCCGTCAATCAGCACGGTCAGCGGCAGCCGCCATGTCCCGGACTGGCTGGCTGAGTAGTTGAAGTCTTCTTCCGGGCTGCGGCCCCGGGTGGCCACCACCAAGCCGCGGTCGAGGAATAAGTCGGCCACATCGACAGCTGCCGACAAGAGCCCGCCCGGGTTGCCTCGGAGGTCGATCACCAGAGACCGCATACCAGCTGAGTCGAGCCTTCGCAGGGCGGCGTCAAGGTCGGCCGCCGTCGTCTTCTGGAACGAGGTGATGTGCAGGTAGCCAACGCCAGCCGTGCGGTCGATCAGCTTGATGTCTTCGATGCTTGGCACCTCGACATGCTCACGGCGAACGGTCATGGCCCGGGCGGGACCCACACCCCGGAGCACGGCGAGGGTCACCAGCGAGCCCTCCGGCCCCTGTAACAGCTGAGCAGCGGCATCGACGTGCATGCCACCAATGGCCCGGCCCGCGATGCCCACGAGATGGTCGCCCGCTAGCAGACCCGAGCGTTCGGCGGGACTGCCGGGAATCACATGGACGACCAGTAGGCCGTCATCGGCACTTTTCAGTTCGACGCCCAGCCCGACAAAGTTGCCCTCAATTTGGGCATAGAGATCGTTGAGCTGGCCGGTGGTGAGGAAGGCTGAGTACTCATCCAGCCCACCAACGGCGGCGGCGGTCATTTCCAGCAGGGTGACAACCGGTGGCACGCCGACAGCTGAGTGGGCGGCCCGGGCAACCCAAGCGGCGATGGTCTCGGCCTCTGCCACACTGCTAATGCCGCGTCCGGAAATGATCCTTTGGACATGGTCACGGAACTGTTCCACTCTGTCGGGAGTGGCCTGCCGGGCATGCTGCCGGCAGAACTCGGGGTCGGTCACCGCAACTTCCATGGCTAGGCACCCGCGATCGACCAGCCTGCGGAAGTTAGGCTGTTCCACATGATGGGAGACAATGCGGTTAAGGCACTCGGCATAGAGTTGGCGGGCGTCATTCTCAGACAGCTGGGACAACTCTTGCTGATAGGCCAGTTCGGCCGATCGGCGGGCCAGGTCGCAGTGAATTTTTGCCAAGTCATAGCGAGCAAACAGGTCGGGCGAGAGGCTACCCTTCCTTGCGGCTGGCTCGCAAAGGCTCACTAAGTCGGCCCACTGGCCGGCAGCTTCGAGCTTGGTCGACCGGATCGCCAGATCATCGACTGTTACATCCCCGGCCACCGGAACAATAGGCGGGGCGGCAACAAGCGGGACTGCAACCAGACCCAGCACCACAACCAGCATCCCCTGGCAGAGCCACGAGGGCAGCCGCCGGAAGTTGCAACCGGCGGCGGGGGCAGTCGTGATGAAGGGGGGGGCAGAAGGCACAGGCAGTCCATTCGCTGGGCCGCCCATGGGTGGGGCGGCTGGGCTGCGGTCCATCCTCTGACCGCTTCCGATTATGGATCATGTTTGGAGGCCGGTCAAAAAATGAATTGGCTGCTACCGGGGCGGGAAACAGCCGCTGGCCGGCATGGTCAGCCTGATTGTTACGACCAGTTTTTTCGAACTTGCGGCGACGTGGCCGGTGACACGTTGGTAGGATAACTGCTCTGGTTTTCTTTCCCACTGCGTGCTCCATGACCGCTTCCCGCGATAGTGCGGAACCGACAGACCCTGCCCCGCAGACACTTGTTCTGCTTGACCGGGCTCGGCAGGGTGATGCTACGGCGGTCAACGGACTGTTGGCCCGACACCGGGCAGCGATCCGGCGGATGATCGACCACCGGCTTGACCGGGTGGTGCAGCGGCGAGTCGATGCCAGTGACATCGTGCAGGATGTCATGCTGGAGGCGAACCGGCGGCTGGGCGACTATCTGGCCAATCCAACGATGCCGTTTCAGCTGTGGCTGCGGCACATGGCCCGTGACCGGGTAATTGACGCCCATCGGCGGCATCGGGTGGCCGCCTCCCGCAGCCTCGATCGCGAGGTGCCGCTTGAGTCGCCGGCTGATTCTGATGCCTCACAGACCGATCTGGCCGATGGCCTGGCCGACCGCGAGCTGACGCCAGCGGCGGTGGCTACCTGGCATGAGCTTGAGCGGCGGTTCGCCACGGCAGTTGAACAGCTAGAGGAGGCCGACCGGCAGATTGTCCTCCTGCGGCACTTCGAGCATCTTTCCACTGCCGAGGCTGCCGAGGTATTGGGGCTGACGAAGCCGGCGGTTGGCATGCGGTATCTGCGGGCCATGCGGCGGCTACGGGTGCTGCTCGACGGAGCGGAATAATCCGCCGCGAAGGCTCGAAGAGCACCAATCAGATTTCCACCTCGTCTGCCGGCTTCCAGACCAGCCCCGGATGATCGTCAACGACGGCCGACTGGCTACCATAAGTACAAGGGTCACTTTTCCCATCATCGATGATGCCAGCAATTGTGGACACGGCACTGCGAAAAACCCGGGCGGTCGACATCGAGCTTTCGGCAGAGGCTGAAGAGCGGCTGGCCGAACTGCTTGACGGGCTCACCGAGCAGGTAGGCGAGCGGGCGCATGACAGGTTGGAAAGCCTCTGCCGCGAGCATCCCGACCTGGCTGGCCAGCTGCGAGAGCTTTTCGCCACCATCTCGATGACCGACGCCGTCGCCTACGAGTCGACCATCATTCAGCCAACTGGGGATATCGGCCGTGCGGCCGGCCGTGACCTGCCCGCACCACCGGCAGCGGGTGACAGCTTTGTGCCAGGCGTCACGTCGCTGCCTGCTCAGTTTGGTGACTATGAGTTACTTGAAGAGATCGGCCGCGGCGGCATGGGCATCGTCTATCGGGCCGTGCAGCGAAGCCTAAGCCGGGTCGTGGCCATCAAAATGCTGTTGCGGCGAGACTTGGCCAGCCATGCTGATCTGGCCCGGTTTCGCAGCGAGGCAGAGGCAGCAGCCCGGCTGGATCATCCCGGTATCGTGCCCATCTTCGAGGTGGGCGAGTACGACGGCCACCCCTTCTATTCAATGCGGTTCATTGAGGGAACGACCCTGGCCAAGCGGCTGCAGGCTGGGCCGATTCAACCGCGGGAGGGCGCGACGCTGTTGGCCCGAGTGGCCGAGGCAGTGCAGGCGGCTCATGCTCGGGGTGTGCTGCACCGCGACCTGAAGCCCTCGAACATTCTGATTGACACGGCTGGCCAGCCGCATGTGTCTGACTTTGGCTTGGCCAAGCGACTTGAAGATGACCAGACGATGACTCACACCGGGGCAATCATCGGCACTCCGTGCTACATGTCGCCCGAGCAGGCAGCAGGCAGCCGGGGTGACGTCGGTCCAGCCAGTGATATTTGGAGCCTGGGGGCAATTCTTTACCAGGTGCTGACGCAGCGGCCGCCCTTTCAAGGTTCAAGTCCGATGGACACCCTGCTGGCGGTGCTTGAAGTTGACCCACCGCTGCCGCGTTCGCTTGACCGGCAGGTGGATCGTGACCTCGAGCTGATTGCACTCAAAACTCTGCAAAAGCCGCAGGACCTGCGATATGCCACGGCAGGTGATCTGGCGGCTGATCTGCGGGCGTATCTGGCAGGTGAATCGGTGGCTGCCCGTCGCGGTGGGCTTTTGGACGTGGCCAGCCGGCTGCTGCGTGAGACTCACCATGCGGTGGTCCTTGAGAACTGGGGCCTGCTCTGGATGTGGCATTCGGTGGTGGTGCTGATTCTGTCGGTGATCACTGATGTGCTGGCCTGGCAAGGGGTGGAAAGCCGCTGGCCGTATGTGCTGCTCTGGACCGGCGGGCTAGCGCTCTGGGCGCCCATCTTCTGGGCGCTGCGGCATCGGGCCGGGCCGGTGACCGCGGTGGAGCGGCAGGTGGCCCACATCTGGGGCGGCACGATGATTGCCAGCATGTTGCTGTTTTCGGTGGAAGAACTCTTGGGCCTGCCAGTGCTCAAGCTTTCGCCGGTTCTGGCCCTGCTCGCTGGGCTCATGTTCTTCGCCAAGGCGGGCATCCTGTCGGGCGTCTTCTACATCCAGTCGGCGGCGTTGTTTGCGACGGCGCTGGCGATGTGTGCCCTGCCCCAGTTTCAGCACATTCTGTTCGGCCTGATCAGCGGCGGCTGCTTCTTCCTGCCGGGGCTGAAGTACTACCGGCAACGGGTCGGCCGCTAGCGAAAAGCTGATCTGTGATTGAACTTCTCAGATGAGCTACCACATTTAATGAAAATGATTAGCTCAACCGGTGCGAAAACAATCGATCGATGACCCCGATTTATCGTGCGTATTGGGTTGCGAATATCGCGACTGAAATCTTTCCTTCTTCTGCCAAATCAAAAAAAGAGGGGCTGGCACATGGCCAGCCCCTCATTTATTCAACCTAGCACAAACAAGTGTTCAGACAACCGATCAATACTCGCCCGGCTGATCACCACTGTTTCGCGTGAGCAGAGCCTGATAGGTTGCCTCATCGATGTTGTAGTTAAGGAACTTTGAGGAACCATCAGCGAAAGCTACACC
>CAZKSP010000138.1:0-7185 GCA_964555385.1 uncultured Chitinophagaceae bacterium | reverse complement strand
TGGTCGTGATTTGCTGGTTGCGGCACAAGCGTCCCACCAGGAACACGGTGACGATGCCGACCACGCCGCAGTTGCGGCCGACCATGGGCATGCCCCCGAGCACGCAGACGCCCCCGTCGCTGAAAATGCCGCCAAGGGTGGTCACCACGCCGACGCGCATGCAGAGCCACACGCCGATGACGGCCCTGCAGCCCACCACGAGGCCGGCCCGCCGCCGCCGGCCTGGGCCGTCATACCCTTCATGCTTCTGCTTGGGGCGATCGCGGTGCTGCCGCTCGTTCCGGCCCTGGCCCACTGGTGGGAGTTCAACTCCAGCAAACTGCTGGTGGCTGGCTCACTCGGACTGGTGACACTCGTTTATTACCTGCTGCTGCATGGCGAGGCGATCGAGCGGCATTTTCCTGCGCACGGCGTGGTCGATCCGGCTCCCTCCGGGCTCTCCTGGGGAATCGCTGGCACCGTGCTGGCCAATGCCCTGTTGGCCGAGTATGTCCCCTTCATCACGCTGCTGTTTGCCCTTTACTGTGTCACCGGTGGGGTTCGCATCGAGGGGGACATGCAGGCAACGCCGACCACGAACACCATTCTGCTGGCCCTCGGTGCGGCCATGGCCAGCTTCATTGGCACAACTGGGGCTGCCATGCTGCTGGTGCGGCCCTTGCTGGAGACCAACCATGAGCGCAAGCGGGTGGTGCACACGCTGGTCTTTTTCATCTTTCTGGTCTGCAACTGCGGTGGCTGCCTGCTGCCGATCGGCGACCCGCCCCTGTTCCTCGGGTATCTGCAAGGGGTGCCGTTCCTCTGGACCTTCTCGCTCTGGAAGGAATGGCTGACGGTCAACCTCAGCCTGCTGGCGATCTACTGGGTCTGGGACAGCTTTTTTGCCTACCCGCGGGAGCGGCTGGCAGACCGTGAGATTGACCGGGTGACGGCCAGGTCGCTTCAGGTCAGTGGCCTGACCCTCAACCTACCGCTGATGGCTGGCGTGATTCTCGCCGTAGCCCTACTCGATCCTTCGAAGCCTCTGCCGGGAACCGATTGGCACCCCTGGATCTTCCTCCGCGAGGCGGTGCTACTGAGCCTGGTCGGGTGCTCGCTCTGGTTTGGCTCGACCGACATCCGGGTCAAGAACGGATTCAGCTACTTCGCCATCCTCGAGGTGGCCTCGCTGTTCGTCGGCATTTTTGTCTGCATGCAGCCGGCGCTCGCCCTTCTGAACGAGCACGGAGCCAGTCTCGGCATCCGTTCCCCGGGACAGTTCTTCTGGACCACTGGACTGCTTTCGAGCGTGCTGGACAACGCGCCGACGTACCTCGTCTTCTTCAAGACGGCCCAGTCGCTACCGGTGGAAGGCGACCTGGTAGCTGGCGTCGAGGCTGGCCGGCTGGCGGGTATCAGCCTGGGGGCGGTCTTCCTCGGGGCGATGACCTATATCGGCAACGGGCCAAACTTCATGGTCAAGGCGATCGCGGAAGGAGCAGGCGTTCGGATGCCGAGCTTTTTTGGTTATCTTTTCTACAGCGGGGGCGTGTTGCTGCCGGTGTTCGCGCTCACTGCGTGGCTGTTCCTCTGAGCTTGTACCCGCCTTGGGATATTTTTGGTGAAACGCTCTTCTCAACCGACTGACAGCCACGACTTCATCACGACAGAGTCGCAACTGGATGCCCTGGTCAAGCGGCTGGCGGAGCATGACTCGCTTGGGTTTGACACCGAATTTGTCTCCGAGCACACCTACCGCAGCCAGCTCTGCCTGATCCAGGTGGCGGCTGGTGATGTACTGGCGGTGATCGACACCCTGAAGGTGCGGGAACTGGAGCCCTTTTGGCGTCTGCTCACCGACCCCGGGCGAACCACGGTCGTCCATGCCGGCCGCGAAGAGCTGGGCTTTATCCTGCATGCGATCGGAGAGCGGCCAGCGCAGCTGTTCGACGTGCAGGTGGCCGCTGGGCTGGTCGATCATGATTACCCGGTAGGCTACGCCGCAATCGTCCGGCGGATGCTCGGCCAGCCGACCAACAAAGGTGAAACCCGCACCGACTGGCGAAAGCGGCCACTGAGCCCCGCCCAGATCGACTACGCCCTCGACGATGTTCGACACCTCCATGCCCTCTGGAAGACGCTTGAACAAAAACTGGCTGACCGGGGCCGCACCAGTTGGATGACTGAGGAGATGGCCAGTTGGCTGGATGAAGTCGAGGCTTCCTTCTCCCGCAAGCGGTGGCGAAGGGTCTCTGGCCTGAATGGGCTGTCCCGCCGTGAACTGGCGGTCGCCCGCGAACTTTGGCACTGGCGGGACAGCGTGGCTGAAGACCGCGACATGCCGCCTAAGCGAGTGCTTCGGGATGATCTGTTGGTGGAACTCGCGAAGCGGAAAAATGCCGACCCCCAGCAGATTTCTGCGATCCGCGGCATGCAGCGTTCGGATCTGCGGCACATTCTGCCGGCGATTGCCGATGCCATCGAACGGGGACTGAACGTGCCCGACAACGAACTACCCGGTGGCGAAAAGCATCGGGCCCCGCCGCCTCAGGTGAACGTGCTGGGGCAGTTTCTGGCGACAGCGATCGGCGGCCTCTGTCGGCAGCTTGAAATCGCCCCGTCACTTGTCGGCACCGCCAGCGACATGCGTGAATTGCTCGCCTGGAAACTGAGCCACGGCAAAGACGATCCTCCGCCAGCGCTCACGCAGGGCTGGCGGGCAGAAGTGGTCGGCAAGCTCATTGATGACCTGCTCGCCGGCCGGGCTTCGCTGCGAATCAGCGACTTGAAGTCACGCGATCCACTGGTGATAGACCAGCTGAACTGATGCGGCCGAACAACTGGTCGCCAAGGGCACCAAGGTCGGTCGAGTCATCGACCCCATTCGGGTAGCTGCCGCGGGCGGCCCAGGTCACCACTGCCGGTGAAATTGCCCCAGGCAATGCCTGAGCCTGTTCGGGTTGGTCGAGCAGCCGTCCGAGCAGCCGCAGTGAGAGGGGCTTCCGCCGCCATTGTGTGACCGGTTGCACTGCGGTCACCTGCCCGGTCCCCACCGCCGCGGTGACCGCGAGGTGATTTTCACCGCCGTGGAAACAGCCCGTCAGCATGCAGGAAAGGCTGCATGCAAGAGGGGCCAGCGAACGCCAATTTGGACGTGACAAGGCATTTCCCTCCGTCGATTTCCCATTGGTGCCAGTATTTCAAAAGCAAATCGGCCAGAAAAGGCCAATCCTCACACTTTCCTAACAATACGTAGCCCGTCGACTATTGATCGGTTAATTGCCTGCTTTGTCTCCAGCTCTCTTCCCCAACACCCCGTTGGCAGCGGCCAAAAATGGCCCCCCCGAGAGCTTTTGTTCCCCTCGCAGCCGTCAGCTGCACCATTGCCCGCCCCAGGTCCTTACCCGTCACTTTCCGCGGGTTACCCAAGCAGCGGTTCAATTCACGTCAAAGGCGGAGGGCAAGGGATTCGAACCCTCAACCCCTTTCGGGGCATCTGATTTCGAGTCAGACCGCTGGCCAATTCGCATACCCTCCGAATCGGTGGCAATATTAGAGTGTTTTTCGTGCTGACTCAAGCATGGTCGCCCCCGGCTGCGGCCTGCCAAGGCACGCAAACTCGAAAGTTTTTTCTTTTCTTCCCGCCAACTAAGAACCTGAGCCATGTTCATCCACAAAGAACAGCTCGAATACGTCCTCAAGCCCCACGAATACTGCTGTGAATCACATCAAAAGCAGGAAGTAGACAAGCTTTTCCGCTCTGGCTGGCACCCGGTTGGCATCCTGAGTGAGTGGTCGAAGGATGGGGATTTTAAAACGCTTGAACTCCTCGGCACTCCACTGCTCCTCCGCCGGACTGACGGCCAGATCAGGGGCTACGTCAATGTCTGCTCACACCGCCACTGCCTGCTAACCGATCTGCCTCGGGGCCACAGCGACAAGCTCGCCTGCCAATACCACGGCTGGGAATACGCTCCCTCCGGCCAGGTCAGCCGGGTGCCCGACGGCGGCTGCTTCCGCCCTTTCGACCGCGAGAACGCCCGGCTTGAGACGGTGACAGTCGAGACCTGTGGCCAGCTCGTCTTCGTGAGGCTGGCAGCAACGGGCCCAAGCCTCACAGAGTATCTCGGCGACTACGCGAACAAGGTCGCAGCCGCCTTCGCCTCGCCCTACAAGTGCAACTGGACGTACGAGGCCAAATTTGCCTGCAACTGGAAGATCCCGGTGGAGAACACCGTCGAGACCTACCACCTGCCGTACATCCACCCGCAGACCCTTGGCGGCTTTGGCCTGATTCCCGAGGAGGCCCAGAAGCACTATCTCGAGAACCGCTCCACCACGCTCGTCTACGACCTCGACCCCGACAGCGACGCGGTCCGGACGCAGCGGCGGGTCGTCGGCTGGCTCGGCGGCGGCACCGAGACCGACCAGTACGTGCACCACCACATCTTCCCGAACCTCGTCTTTACGTTCAGCGATCTCTACACCTATGCCCAGGTCTATCTCCCGGAAACGCCGACGACATCAGCGACGCGGGCCTGGATGTTCAGCCTCGACGGCACCCGGCGGAACCCGTTTGCCCGGCTGATCGCCCGGCTGGCCGCCCGGCATGGCGTGAAGGCCAACACCGCCATTCAGCGGGAAGATGCCAGCGTCTTTGCCGCCCAGCAGCGGGGCCTCGCCAGCACGCCCTTCCGCGGCTGCATCGGCACCCGAGAGGAGCGGATCTGGTGTTTCCACGAGGCGGTGCGGCAGGCCTGCCGGCCGGGCCCGGTAGCCTCCGAGTAAAACCGTCACCGTGGCTGCATCGGCAGCCGATCGAGTGCCTCAAACCCAGCCGCAAGCGACATCAGCCCGACGAGAACCTGCTCCCGCCGCAACTCATCGCCCCCCTCAACCACCACGCCGCCGGTGGCGAGTCCAGCCGCAGTGTCAATGTCGCCGGCCAGCAACCGCTCAAGCAGAGCTGATGGCATCCAGGCTACCGGGATCCCAGCCGGCGGCA
Source organism: uncultured Chitinophagaceae bacterium (assembly GCA_964555385.1). Taxonomy (GTDB): domain Bacteria; phylum Planctomycetota; class Planctomycetia; order Pirellulales; family UBA1268; genus UBA1268. Next base: position 2,201 of record CAZKSP010000138.1, on the reverse strand, counting down.
GCCCGACGTGCAGTTGAAGATTGCGTTCACCGAAGCGGGCGATCGTCCACTGCCCCCCGCCGGGCCCGAACGTGCCCAGCCCGAACTGTTCGCCGCCAGGACTGGCCGGCCAGCCCCAGATGGCCGGCCCACAACGCTGCTCCAGCAGCGACCGGGCAGCAACCACTGGAGCGGTCCGATCGGCTGGCGGCCAGCGGAAAGAGTTCCCGATGGCAAATCGACAGAGCCGGCGGATTGTCTCATCATCGAGCTCCGGGGCGGGGAGATCGGGAGCGACAGCTTGCGTCGTGGCAGCATCAAATTCTGGATCGTCACGCCAATAGGCCCGGTAGACGTGCATTTGGTCACTAAACAGCCTCCCCAGGGTCGCCGGATCGAAGCCGCCGGTTCGCCGGTTCGCCGACCCGTCCTGCCGAGCCTGTGCGGCCAACTCGCCGACCAAGGACGCAAACACGTCACAGAGCCGGGCTACCGGCGTCGGCTTCGTCGCCGTCAGATGGTAGGTCCGCCCGTGGAGGCTGCGGTCGAGAATGATCCTGCTCATGACCGCCGAGACCCAGTCGACCGGCACGAGGTTCTTTCGCTCTGCCCCGGTCATTCCCAGCACCTCAAGTAATGAGCCGGCCTCAACGGCTACCGACAGAAAAGCCTCCACGAACGGCTGGACGATCCGCAGCGGCTTGTAGAACCCGTGGAAGGTGTTAGTAAAACCATTCACGAGATCACCGACGATGATGCTCGGCCGGTGGACCGTGCAGACCTCGAGATGTTCCGCCGTACGGGCAGCCGTCTCGGAAAGTATCTTGCTTCGCTCGTAGTCGTTGCCAGGCGTCTGGCCGACGTCGAGTTCAGTCTCGAGAATCCGCCCCTGCCGGAGGCCGCAGACGTAGGCGCTTGAGACGTGATGCAGCCGGCGAATGCTCGTCGCGCGGCAGAATGCCAGCACATTGTTCGTCCCCTCGACATTGCTGCGCAGCGGCTCGCCATCACTTTCCCTGAGCTCGAACGAGAGGCTAGCTGCCGAGTGGACAAGTTCATCGACATTGGCCGCTACCCAAGCCGTCGCCTCGGCTGTAAGGCCGAGCCCCGGCTGCGTGATGTCGCCCTCCAGCACGACCGGCGCGGCCACCATCACCCCGGCAACCTCCTGCCAGTCAGCTAAGAGGTCATCGACTCGGGACTCGGCCGAGTTGGTACGGTCAGCCCGCACCAGCACTGCCAACCGTCGGCCGGCAGCCGACAGGTCACGCAGCAGCGACCGACCAAGCAGGCCGGTCGCACCGGTGAGCAATAGATAACGATCGGTCGGGACCATGCGGGTACTCGTAAAATCAGGTATGGGTATCAGCCGGTTCGTCCAGTCAGACGTGGATTGCCGCCCCACCATCGACAATCAATGTCTGCCCCTGTACGAGGTCAGACAGAGGCGAGGACAGGAATAACACTGCATCGGCGACGTCACTCGCCTCCAGCATCCGGGTGCCAGTCATCGTCTTACTAGCTCGCCCCGCGAACATCTGCTCGGCCCCCGGTAGCCGGCGGGTCGAGTCAGTCTCGACGAGGCCGGCCTCGACCACGTTGACATTTACCCCCCGGTCGCCAAGTTCAAGGGCCCAGTGCCGCGCGAGCGCCGCCAGGGCCGCCTTCGAGCCACCGATCAGGCCATACGTCGGTAACGCCATGTGGGTGCCATGGCTGGAAAGAACGACCGCCTTGCCCCGGCCTTCGGCTCGTTCCAGGAACGGTGCCGCCGACTTCAAGAGGTGCACCAGCGACATCACGTTAGTATGCATGGCCGCATCAAAATGCCGCTGGGTCGTTGCTGCCAACGGACGGAAGCCACCGGTCGCCGCGTTGTGCACGAGGATGTCGAGTCGACCGAACTCGTCAGTCACGAATCGCAGCATCTCCTCGACGTCCTCTTCGTGGCTGACATCAGCCCGGATGCAGGCAACGTTCCGGCCGAGGGCGGCAATCTGCTCGGCCACTAGCTCAGCCTCGTTCGCGCTGGTGACGTAATTCACGACTACATCAGCGCCAGCCTCTGCCAGCCTGAGGGCACAGGCTCGCCCTATCCCGCGGCTCGAACCGGTGACCAGGGCCACCTTCCCGGTGAGATCGATCATAGGACAGCTCCTTGCAACACAGACTTTGCAGCGACCGGTACCGGCAGTTCCAGCCGGTCGAGCAGCCACCGCTGG
>CAZKSP010000137.1:0-7216 GCA_964555385.1 uncultured Chitinophagaceae bacterium | reverse complement strand
GCGGCAGAAAATCCGCTGCGTGCCACAGTCAATCCGGTCGGCTCAGGGAACGCTGAGACCAGCGACTCGGGAAGCAAGCCAAGAGGCATTCCCCAACTCACAACCCAAGCAAGGCATCCCAACACAAGCTGACAGCATACGAGCCCTACGATCCCCAGTGACCACCAGCGCTCCGCAGTCGCTCGGCCGCCATCCTGCCATCCACGCGGCAGTACGCCGAAGGCACTGCCTGCAGCGGCAATACTAAGCAGCGTAACGACCACAGCACCGGCCAGGTGCAGAAACACGAGCCATCGGAAACTGACGTAACTCACCGTTGCATCAAGATGCCGCAGTTGAGCACCTGCCACAAGTTGCACGTAGGCTGCCACCAGCAGCCCACCGGCCACCCAGCCACCGACTGAATGTGGAGCCATGCCTTCCTGCCGGGAACGGCGAGCAGATGATCCTGCACGCAGCCACGGCGATGACAACGTCGCGATTCCCACGGTCACCGCGAAAAACAACGGACCCGTACAGGCGTGAACCTTGGCAATTGTCTTGTCGTCGAGCAACACCCTCAGGCCACCCAAAAGCCCTTGCAAGACCACCAAAATGACCGCAGCTACCGCCAACGCACGAACCGCACTTGGCTGACGCGTACCCCAGACCACGACTGCTAGGACCAGCGTGATTCCCCCGACAGTCGCACCGAGCAGTCGGTGACCATGCTCAAGAAACAGGTCCCAGGGACCGTAAAGCCATTCACCCATCGGGAACAAAAACATGTTATGGCCGTAGGTCGCCGGCCAGTCCGGGACCGCCATTGCCGCTTCATAGGTCGTGACCAATGCTCCAAACGCAAGCAGCAACCCAGTCGCTCCAACAAGGCAGCAGGCGACGGGAAAGGCCCAGGTCCAGGAGCGATCGGTCATCAAAAAACTCTGATTCCTTCGGCGTTCAGCAAGCGAGCGTAAAGAGCGACAAAAAGGGTTACGCCATTGATCAATGCGCAGCAGCCGCGGCAGCGGCCGCTGCCTGATTTGGCGGATCAGTCTGCATCAAGTGGTCGCCCTCGATTCCGGGCACCGAATACTCGTACGGTCCACGATAGACAACAGGCTGGTAGTCAAAGTTTCCGTGTCCAGGCGGACTAGGAGCCGTCCACTCAAGCGTATTGGCACTCCACGGATTACGACCAGCGACAGGCCCATAGAACATGCTCCAGAAAAAGTTCACGGCAAAGATGATTTGCGTGGCAACCATGCCAATCGCGCAGTAGGTCATGAATGCATTGAGTGGCTGCAAATGATGGAACGTTTCGTAGTGGTAGGCGTCAGCCAGCCGACGCGGGAAGCCCACGGCACCAAGAATGTGCATGGTGAAGAAGGTTCCGTTCAGAAAAACAAAGGTAAGGAAGAAGTGCACCTTGCCCCAGAATTCATTCATGGTTCGGCCGAACATTTTCGGGAACCAGAAATAAATCGCCGCCCAAACGCCCATTGCCGTCCCTGCGAACAACACATAATGGAAGTGGGCAACAATGAAATAGGTGTCGTGAATAAAAATGTCGACGGGCGTTGCGGCCATAAATATCCCCGACAGTCCCCCGATGATGAACATCGAGACAAAGGAAAGCGCGAACAGCATCGAGGTCGTCAACTGAATTCGGCCACCCCAAATAGTGCCCAGCCAATTAAATGTTTTCACCGCGCTTGGAAGCGCAATCATCATCGTCGAAACCATAAACGTGACACCAAGCGCTGGATTCATGCCGGACATAAACATGTGATGCCCCCAGACAATGAACCCCAGCCCGGCGATGCCAGCAACCGAATAAACCATCGGGCGGTAACCAAACAATGGCTTACGGGCAAAGGTGGTGAGGATGTCCGAAACCATTCCCATAGCTGGGAGAATCATGATGTAGACAGCGGGATGGCTGTAGAACCAGAAAAGATGCTGCCAGAGCAGCGGCTGCCCACCACCAGCTCCCGCCATGGCGTTGTTGACAATATTCCCCTCGGGCGAGAAGAAGCCGGTGCCGATGGTCCGATCGGCTAGTTGCATGAAGCCAGCGGCCGTCAGCACGGGAAGGGCAAAAGCCTGCAGCACTGCAGTAATAAACATCGCCCAGATAGTCATCGGCAGCCGGAACATTGTCATCCCCGGTGCTCGCATCAGGATGATCGTCGTCATGTAATTGACGCTTCCGAGCATTGATGAAACGCCAACGAACGTCAGCCCAACAAGCCAGAGCGTTTGCCCCCAGCCACTCCCAGGGGATGAATTGACGTTTGTCGCCAGAGTCGGATAGCTCGTCCAGCCACTCGATGCCGCCCCGCCCTCAACAAAGAAACTTGCTCCAAACGCGATGAACGCCGGCCACATGAACCAGTAGCTCAACATGTTGAGTGTCGGAAAGGCCATGTCGTCAGCCCCGATCATCAGCGGAATCAGGAAGTTGCCGAACGCCCCAGCCAGAATTGGGATGATGACAAGAAAGATCATCACCGTCGCATGCATGGTGAACAGCATGGTGTAGAACTCTGGAGCCATCTGGCCACCCTGCTGAGCGAATAACTTGCCGAGCACGGGCACATCAGACCACGGCCAGGCCACCTGCCAACGGACGGCAAGCGCTAACAAACCCCCGACCAGAAACCAGAGCAGCGTTGAAAACAGAAACTGCAGCCCGATAACCTTGTGGTCCTTGGAAAAGACATAGGTCGAAAGGAACGTACTGAGCCGTCCCGCCGTTGAAGCGGCATGGCTGTGGCTTGGGGCAACACTCGTCTGCGGTGACTCCTGCACGGCCGGGCTCGTTGGTTCAACGGTGCTCATGGGGTACCTCAAAGGTATAGGTGGGTCAGGTGGTCTTGCTGCTCAACAATTGACTTTTGCGAAGGCAGGGCCATCGCTATTGGTTCTTTACAACGGCTCGTTTCTCGCGAACAGAGCGGGGCGGGCCGCTGCTCGAGAAGTCATCGTCGCTTCACTGCCTGTCGGCTGTGTTGCTTCCTGCTCGGCGTACTTCCGCTCCAGCCAGCGGTCGAATGCCTCTCGCGGCTCAAACGTAACGCGTCCCTTCATTTTGTAATGCCCCCAGCCACAGAGTTCGGCACAGACAATGTCGAACACCCCCTCTTCCCTGGCTTTGAACCAGACAGGGATCTTCATGCCAGGGACAGCGTCTTGCTTAATCCGAACATTCGGGAGGAAGAAACTGTGCAGCACGTCCATGCTTTTGAGCTGGATCAAGATGTCTTCGTCAATCGGCAGATGCAGGTCATTCACCAGATGCAAATCATCGGGTGTACCCAGCATGCCATCGCGGCCCGGGTAGCGTAGTCGCCACTCAAATTGCCGGCCAACAACCTCGACAGTCGGCGACATGTTGGGACGCCTCATCTTGACGTCTGCCCAGGTATTCATTTGATAAATCGCCAGAAACAGGAGCACTGCGGCAGGGATGATCGTCCAAACTACCTCGAGGGTGTGGCTTCCGTGCACGTAACGCCCCGGCCCGTTTGACTTTGATTCATCGTATTTCCAAATAAACCAGAACAGCACCATTTCCGTGGCAATGAACACGACGCCGGTCAACACCAGAATGAAGTAGAACAGCCCATCGACTGCCGCGCCATGTTCGGAGACATCTCGGGGCAGCCAGATGTCATAGGCGGGCCCAACAATGAAGGTTGCGACCCCAAGAACGGGAACCGACAAGAAAAGTAGGCTCCAAAAGACGGCCGCGAAGCGTTTCATCAATCAGTCTCCGAATCTGCCCAAGTCTTGTTGCCTGATTTATCTCAATTATCTTCCGGCCACCCGCACCTTCAAAGCCAATCACAAACGATCGCGGGCCACCATCGGCTTATCTACACCCAATGTGCCATTAAAGTCGTACGGCAACGAGCGGATGTAGTTAACGATATGCCAGATGTCCTCGGGCGGGACGGTGCCCTTGGCTGCTGGCATTGGAGCACCGTTGATTCCGGCGTGTATTCGGTAGTAGAGATCGAGCGGTCGCATCCCGCCGCGGTAAATACCCTGCCGCAAATTTCTTGGTCGAATTGTGCGGGGTGGCAACGCGTTTCCTTCTAGCACCTTCTGGAAGCGATCGAGCCATGCGAGTTCGGCTCGATGCTCAACTGCCTCATCGGCATCCATATCCCAGGTCGACGCCTCACTCGCCTGCTCAATCCCACCCTGAACGGTCTTTTGGGCCTGCAACACGACCTTGTTCCAGTCGTCGTAGTCGTTCACCTGGCCATCACCAAGCCCCGTCACCCCATGGCATTTCACACAGTTGGCTTTGTTGCCATAGAAGAGTTCCTTGCCCTTTGCGATTGAGGCGGCCATGTCGATATCAGCCGCCATCTCCGGCACATCAATCAAAGCATCCTCAGCGGCCTGCCAAGCCTCAGCCACGGGCAATACGATCTCCTCGATGAGAAACTCGCGGTCCTCTGGAAGCCTTCCTTGGTCCTCATCGTCAAGCTCGAAAAAGGCACGCATCAAGGCGAGTTCAACCTCGCCACGGATGCTGAGATACTTGACGTACTCGGACAAGGCTTCGATTTTGGCGTCACTCAGCAAGGCAAATGAAGGCATCGAACTGCCTGCAAGCCCATTGCGAAGAACCATCACCAAATCGGCGTGAGTCGGCTTATCAGCCCGCTCAGTACTTTTGAACTTAAAGACACCGGGCCGGTAATCCCGCGGGTAGGGATTGAGGAACGCAGCAGTCGGCCCCATTCCGTCTCCAGTGACCCCGTGGCAGTGGGCACAGTGCTCTCGATACAGTCCGTTCTTCCGGCCGACGATGTCGCTCCTGACGGGTCCCGCCGCCAGATGAAGTTTTGCCACATCAAGTCCACACTCCGATGGAGCAATCGGCTCATCGGGTGTCCCGAAGAGCGCCGCCAGAATGGTGGCAACCTGCTGCTCCTGCTCGGGCTTGAGACGCTGCTTCGCAGATTCAACCATGTTGAGCCGATACGAAGCCGCTGCGGTCTTGCCGCAGCCAGTTGTCGTCAACAGAAGCAGAACGACAGCAACAACACCGAGCATCCAAACGGGGGCCGAGCCCGAGAGCAGTTGCCCTCGAGTTTCTCGACAAATCAAGCCACCGGACGGCGTCTTCGTGCCTGCCTGTGCGGCGAATGCATTCACGGCTGCGTACTCCATATCGTCAAGCGTCCAAACCACCAATTCTGTTCTAGCGCGACCTTATCTCAGCAGGGAGCGGTCCGCCGAGAGGTTGTCACCCCCTGATCGCGTCGGCTGGGACCTCCAAAGTGCCCAGATCCCTGACCTCGTTTTCCTCCAACTGAATCTTAAACCGCCCCTTGGCATTCCACTTCAACTCAGGTTGATCAAGACTAATTGCCCCACTGCGTCCGGTGGACCGCTCGTGCCACACCTGAAATTCCAGCGGTTCACCGGCCGGAAGGTCGGGAATCGTGAAACTGCCATCCGATGCTGAAACGGCCACGTAACCATCTTCACGAAAGACGGCATAGGCCTTCATCCACGGATGAATATTGCAGGTGACCGTAACCGGGAGGCCGGTCTCGCGGCCGGCCGTGAAAACGGTTGACTCCCCTGCCGGGATCAGCTGGTTGAAGCTGGTACCTGAGATGTTGGTGTTGTGTCCGATGGGATCGCTGTTCTTGACATCAATGGGCTGACCAACGCGAGCGGCGAACACCGGCGCCAGAAACTCACAATTCTTCTGGTCAAAGACTAATGCATCAGTCGAGACGGGCTCCTTCACTCGGCTTGAGTTACGAAGAAAAAGCACGACATTCGCCAGCCCTTGGGTTGATGCATCCACCATGAGGCTGCGGTCGAAGAGCTTCATCCCGTCCTTCGAACAAACCTCCGTATCCTTATCAACAACCAACGGCTTTGCATCGCCGGGAGTACCCGAAAAAATGAACCGTCCCTTCAGGGTCGCCCATCCCGTCCCCTGCGGCTTTTCCTCACCCGCCTCGGTTGCTCCAGTCGCCGAAGTGAGTTTCTCACGCAACACAAGAGCCGCTTCAAAATCGGGGGCAGGGCCGGCGACACTGCCTGAATCACAGCCGGGGACAGCAATCCCAACTGCGAGGCAAATCGCAAGCGTCAGGCAGAAACCGACGGCTTGGCTCTCGGAACCCGAACGGCATCCGCTACCAGTTGAAAGGGACGTAGTCATCATGCTTTGCAATCGAGTCTTCGCTCTATCCTTGGCTTCATTTAAAGAGTTTCGGCGAGATCACAATGTCACCAAGATCAGTCCCCCCGGCCTTTACCGTCAGATCGATCCGACCTCGCTTCGCATCAGTTTTCTTTCCACCCAGCACGAATTCATCGAGGTAGCCACCTTTTTCGTGCCACAGCTGGAACTCGAGTTCTTCCCCAACAGGAAGATTCTCGATTTCAAAGCTACCGTCGGCTGCAGTGACTGCACCGTATGGATTCGGGCGAATCACAAGGTATGCCTTCATCCAGGGATGGATGTTGCAGGTGACGGTCGCCGGAATCGCTTCGTCACGACTAAAAGTGACGTCACTTGAACCGTTGCTGGGGATGAGACTGTTACTCGGCGAGTTTTTCATGGTCGCGATGTTACTGTTGTGACCAACCGGGTCCGAGTTTTTGATGGTGAGCGTCTGCCCTGTCTGCACGAAACCGACGTGGGGCTCGAAACGACAGTCCTTGTTGTCCAGCACCGCCGGTTCTGCCTTCGAACCATCCTCAAGGTCAGGATGGACCGTCACTGTCTTCGATCGGACAAAGATGACGACATTGGCGATGCCCTTGTCAGCTGAAACTGCAAGTTCTTCGTTGACGAGCTTGTGCTTGCCACAGACGGCAACGTCCTTGTCAGCTGTGATTGATGCCGGCTCCGGAGGCGTCCCGTCATAGACAAACCGGCCTTTGAGCGTCGCCCATTCAGCGGCAGAAAGCGACCCGGCAAGCAGCGTCATGGAAACTGCGGCAAAAGCCGCTAGTGCCAACTGAAGACTCTTATGGCGGAAACTTGGGGAGATGCGAAACATGCTAGGTGCCTTTCTCTCTGGATCGTGTTCTTAAACTCAATTTTCCTGTGGAACGGCCGGCATCTTCGCGGCTGCAAGTCGACCCGACGAACTTCTGGAGACCGCAGACTGCTGTTCGGGCAAAGCCACCGGCGAACTGCGATCAGCTGGGGTGGCCACACCATTTTCAGCCTCTGTCTTCGTTA
>CAZKSP010000136.1:0-7245 GCA_964555385.1 uncultured Chitinophagaceae bacterium | reverse complement strand
CTGGAGGTTTTGGAGCTGGGCAGTTTCTCGACCTGCCACGCTCTGCATCCCTCTGCCAGCATTCGGTACGCCACCTTTTACGCCCCTTTTTACGCCACCCAAAAAAGCGAACCCTTTTGGCGACGACGGAACGCAAAAAGGATTCGAACCTGTGGCGGGCAACGAGAACAATGGGTCGACTCAACGTGAAGGTCGTGCCGGGGTCGTCACGAGATCAGATCGTTGGCTGGCTGGGCGATGCCCTGAAGATCAAGGTAATGGCACCCCCGGAGAAGGGCACGGCCAACAACGCCGTGATCGGCCTCTTGGCCAAGACTCTTGGCCTCAGCACCAATGCCATCCACATCGAAAGCGGCCATGCCTCGCCAACCAAGGTAATCACTATCACCGGCTTGGATGACGAGGCGATCAAGAAGGCATTCGAGTAGGCAGACCTAAGCTGCCGCTCGGAGGCCTGTGGCCAATCGCTTCTCAGGCTGCTTCCTGACTGCTGCCGGTGGGGTCACAAACTGAAACGCTCTCAGAGCTCTTTGACCATCGCGTGTTGTCGATAGAAATCGCATTCAATCACAGTCGAAAATTGACCAGTGTCATGACCTAACATGCAATCGTCCTGCACGAAAGAGATGTCCGAAAGTGCAGAATGGATGATAGAACCGATCGTGACCTTGTTGCATCCACCCCTTGGGGGTTGCGCAAGAATTCACACCATAAAGAGGACTCCTTCAGCGGGGTTTCACGGATCGCGTGCTACCATCTCACAAAAGCGATTCCTATCAATTCAATTCACTTATCGAGCTCATAGTGAACGTAAAGAATCTGGTACGAAATCTGGTTGGGGTATGCCTGTTGGTGCCCGCGGTCATCGTGACGGCCACGGAGCACGCGGTGCGACCTGCCCAGCCGAACGTGATCCTGTTGCTAACCGACGATCTCGGCTGGCAGGACGTCAAATGTTACGACATCGACGAGCCGTCGCCGATGGAGACGCCCAACATTGATGCACTCGCCAAACAGGGCGTCCTGTTCCGCCAGGCCTACTCACCGGGGCCAGTCTGTTCGCCAAGCCGTGCCGCGATCCTTAGCGGGATCCACCCGGCCCGCGCCCAGCATGTCGGTGTGGCGGGTGGGCATCCACCTCAGCCCCACGACCTGACCCGGTCGCGGATGATCAATCCCTGGGACCGCGGTAGCCTGGCGTCAAACCTCGTCACCGTGGCCGCAGCCTTGCAACAACAGGGTTACACGACCGGCCATTGCGGCAAATGGCATCTCAGCATGGGATCAGGCTCGGAGCCAACCGCTGTCGGATTTGACTGGAGCCGTGATAACCATGGGGTTCAGCAACCCATGAAACCACATCGCCTCACCGGCTTCGCCACCCGCGACAAGGACGACCCTTACCGGCTTGACGACAACGGCTTTCCTTATGACCAGAACAACGAAGATGCGCTGACCTTCCTGCGAGAGAACCAGGAGCGGCCGTTCTTCCTGTATTACTGCACCTATCTGGTCCACGCCCCGGTCCACACCCGCAGTCGGGCGCTACTTGACAAGTACGTCGAGAAACTTGGCGTTGAGCTGCCGGACAACCCACAGGAATGGCGCCACGGCGGCCAGACCAGCCCGTTCTATTGCGCGATGGTCGAGCAACTGGATTACTACGTCGGCCAGTTGTTCGCTTACCTGGCCAAGACCGATGATCCGCGTTGGCCGGGGCACAAGCTAAGCGAGAACACCTACATCATTTTTACGTCTGACAACGGCGGGATGGAGGGCACGCCGGAAGATATCTTCACCGACAACGCCCCGCTTGATGAGGGCAAGCTGCATCTTCAGGAAGGGGGCGTACGCGTACCGCTGGTCATCACCGGGCCGGGAATCGAGGCCGGAAAAGAGTCTGATGTGATGGTTAACGGCCTGGATTTCTACCCGACGATCCTATCGCTAGTCGGCGCTCCCAAACCGGCCGGCCAACGGTTCGATGGCTGCGATTTGTCGGCCCTGCTGCTCAAGGATCCGACCGACCCGACTCTGGTACGGGATGCAGCCGACAAGGTCCGCGACACGATGATGTGGCATTTCCCGAGCAGTGTCTGGATGGAGAGCTCGATCCGCGTCGGCGACTACAAGCTGATGCGCAACTACGATGTCGGCGGCGTGAACCACCGCTGGCCGCAGCGGACGACGGCACCACCGCTCGAACTCTACCGGCTTTACAACTCGGAAACCGGTGCACCGGTGCGGGTAGACCTTGAGGAACAAGACAATCTGGTGGAATCGCTGCCGGAAAAAACACAGGAACTGGATCAGCGGCTAACGGAGATGCTCACCGAAATGAAAGCCTGCTACCCGTCGTACAACCCGCATTATTCTGGAGAACTCCCTCACAAGGACACGGTGCCGGTAGTCGTCAGTCACGAACAGCAAGGTAGAAAAGTCAAGGTGACCTACAAGGAACAAGGGGCACGGGTGGTCAACGCCAGCTTGATCTACACCAAGACCGGCGGGACCCCACGTGCAGAATGGTTCCGCAGGCCAGCCAGGCTGCAATCTGGTCGACAGGTTGCTGTCACTCTGCCACCGGGTACCACGCACTATTTCATCAATCTGGTCGACGAACACAATTTCCTCGTCAGCTACCCAGATCTGCCAGAAACGAAGGAGCGGAAAAAGGCGCGCATCAACTATGCGGACACGGCACTGAAGGTCAAATAACTATCTCCACATTTGTCTTTCGGCGACTTTCTCCAAGTGCGTGGGCATTGGAGACAAACCAGGCGCAGGCCACCGTATGGCCCGTGGTGATCGCCGGAAGCGCAGGAGAACGCCTCCTCTGATCGCAAGGACGCATCGCGGATCCTCGGCTGGACCACCTGACTGCTCAACTCCGCAGCAATCTTGTCGTATCGATGCCAGCGATTGGCGACCGGCCCTACCCATCCGCTAACAAGGTGGTTGCAGACGGTGGCAAATAGCCGGGCTGTACACCACGCCTTTGGGGATTTTGCGGCACGACGACTCACCACCGGCCACTTTTCGCTGCTTTACCCAGAGCTCGAAGAGCGTTTCTACTCAGGGATTCTTTTGCGACTGCCCGGCTGCTTCTCGGTCACGGCTTGGCGTACCCCGCTACCGGTTCACCCTTGTCGCTCAATTTGCCTGTGGCCCAGAGCAGTCCTTGGGACACCAGATCGAGGTAGCGGTCATCGCCCACAGTCTCATTATTGTGGCCGAGTGACGTGCTGAAAATACGAGTCTTCTTTGGGCCGTACTCATTCACCCAAGCCACCACCGCCGTCACCTCAGTCGGTTCAGCATCCGTTTCGGCTGACTGCCCCTTCTTTCGCCGGGGCTTCTGCATTTGCTTGCCCGAAGCCAACACTGTTGCCGACGGATAAACCTGAATGTTGTTGTAGAGCTCTTCGTTGATCGTTCTCCAACTGGCCAGCCCAGCTGTAATTGGGTGCTGCTTATAGACAACGTCAATCGGTGACTGGGGCCCATGACCTGTCGACTGCAGACCGATCATCTCATACCAGCCGGCGTTATCGGCACCTGCCTCTGCCGGCTTCTGAAAATCACCCCAGCGGTAAGAGTGCATCGCGCAGTGCAGATTGACCGCCGGGACGCCGTCTCGGTGCGCCTTGAGAATGCGGTCGACATAGGGTCGCTCAGTCACACCCGCACTGCACTCGTCATGAATAATCACATCAAAGTCACGGGCCCAGCCATCCGACTCATAGATCGGAAAGCGGGCCTTCACCGATGTATCTGGGTTGTAGATCACCTCGACCGCTGCGTTCACCCGAGCTTCAATGCCCTTCTTGAGAAGCTTCGTCTGGGTGTCATAGTCGTGGCAGCATCCCCCCGCCACGATCAGGACCTTCAAAGGCCGTGGACTGGCTTTCTCGGCTGCCAACATGGACTGATGGGGCAGACCCAGCGTTGAAAAAACAACCAAGACAAAAAGAGCAAGCGGGCGACAAACAATCATTGAAAACACTCCGGGAAGGTCAAAGCGAAGGCCAGGCCCCCATCATACCTTCAGGCAGCCCGCACAAACTCACCATTCTGCCCACCCCCTGAGACGCCCGTAAAGGGGTGCCGAGACCGGCTAGTTTCCAGAATCCCCCGGCCACTCCTGCCGATAGCACCCGCAGGAGGGCGGTCAGGTGCTGGTTCAGCGGTCACACCATTGGTCTCTCAGTCGGCTACCGAGGTCGATCTGCGTGCTGCTCGTGCTCTGCGGCGCAACCGTACAGGCAGCCTCCCGGCCACCCGATGCCATCCTCGTTGCCAGCTTCAATATTCAGGTTTTCGGAACCTCCAAGCTGGCCAAGCAGCATGTCGTTGACGTGCTGGCTCAGGTCATCCGCAACTTTGACGTGGTTGCCATTCAGGAGGTACGGGCCAAATCGAATGATGTCATTCCCAGCTTTGTCAAACAGGTTAACGCCGACGGCAGCCGCTATCAGTACGTGATCGGCCCCCGGCTGGGCCGTACCACCAGTAAAGAGCAATACACCTTTCTCTACGACACAAGTCGTATTGAGGTCGATACCTCCTCAGTTGGCACCATGCACGATCCGGGGGACCGGCTCCATCGCCCGCCATTGTTTGTCCGATTTCGGGCCCGCACCCAACAGCCCGAACAAGGCTTTACCTTCTGGATGGTCAACTCCCACACCGACCCCGACGAAGTACCTGAGGAAGTTGATGCCCTCGCCGACGCCTTCCTCGCCCTCAAACAGGCCCGACCCGATGAAGACGACATCATCCTGCTAGGTGATCTCAACGCGAGCCCACAGCAGTTCGGCCGACTGGGCCGACTCACCGACATTGGCTGGGCCGTGTCGGGGGTCACCACCAATACCCGCCGCACCAAAACCTATGACAATCTTATCTTCCAGCGGACCGCCACGGCCGAATACACCGGCCGCTGGGGTGTACTCGACCTGCAGACTACCTATGGGCTCAGCCTCAAACAGGCCCTGGAGGTCTCTGACCACAACCCCGTCTGGGCCGCCTTTTCTGTCAGGGAGGCCTCTGCATCAAGCACCGCCAGTCTCCCGGTCGGAGCAACGAGCCGGTACTAGGCTCTTCGAGCAGGTATATTCTCAGCGGTCAGGGGTTACGGCCCTGTTCTCCGCTCGTTGTCCGTTTGAACGCTGAGGTTCTCACATGATGTTCGTTCCCCGTTCCCATCTCGCCCTCGTGCTCCTGCTGGCGATCGTAAGCGATCGTCAGCTTTCAGCCGCTGACGTCCAGTTTGAGAAGATCGTGCTGACGGACCGCTTCCACGCTGAAGCAGCCGGCGTTGGTGATATCGACGGTGATGGCCAAGGGGATGCTGTCTACGGGCCGTTTTGGTATGCCGGTCCCAGCTTTACCGAGCGGTTCCCAATTTATCCAACGGAAGACTTTGACCCTCACAAGTATTCCAATAACTTTGCCACCTTTGTCGCCGACGTCGATGCCGACGGCCACCTAGATGTGCTGGTGAATGTCTGGCCGGGCAAGGAGGTCGCCTGGTTCAAGAATCCGGGAGACAGCATCCGGCAGGCAGCAGGCTGGCAGCGGCAGCTCGCCTTTCCGACCGTCGACAACGAGTCGCCCACCTTCGCCGATATCAACGGCGATGACCGAGAGGAACTCTGCTTCCACACCAATGGGATGCTTGGCTTTGCCGGCCCGAGCGACCCCAGCGGCACTGACCGTTGGCCATTTACAGCCTGCTCGGAAAAGGAAGACTGGCAGCGATACACCCATGGTCTCGGGGTTGGTGATGTCAATGGCGATGGCCGGGCCGATTTCCTGATGGCAAACGGTTGGTGGGAGCAGCCCGCTAAGCCGGGACGCGGCCCATGGTCAAAACATTCCTTCGACTTCGGCTCCGGCGGAGCCCAGATGCACGTCGCCGACATCGACGGTGACGGCGATGGCGACATTGTCACCAGCCTGGCAGCTCACCAATACGGACTGGCCTGGTTTGAGCAGGTTCCCGCTGACGATGGTGGCATCAGCTTCATAAGGCATCTCATCCTGCCAGAGAACGCAGAAGGCTCACTTACCGGCGTGCAGTTTTCGCAGCCCCATGCCGTCGCCGTCGCCGACGTCAACAGCGACGGTCTGCCAGACATCATTACTGGCAAGCGGTACTGGGCTCACGGTCCGGAAAAAGATCCTGATGCCGGCGGCACCCCGGTGCTTTACTGGTTTGAACTGGTACGGAATCCGGCCAGTCAGGGAGCCAAAGGCGTTTCGTTCAAACCACACCGTATCGATGACGCCTCAGGCGTTGGCACTCAGCTGGCAACTGGTGACCTCAATGGCGACGGCCGGCTCGATCTCGTCATCGGTAACAAGCGGGGCGGTTTTGTCTTCCTCCAGCGCTGACCGTAACCATTTCAGATGGTCCGGTCACTCGTCCTGCGGCACCAGCTTGTAAATACCCTGACCGGTTGGTGAGGCAGTCAGCACATAGGCAACACCCGCCTCATCAAGGCCGAAGCCAAAAATCGGCAGCCCGTTCCAGGCAATGCCAAGGTTTGAGACAACTGGTGTTCCGGCTCCCGCCACGCCCTGAACCGCTAAGGCCCAGAGTCGGCCGGTGACATGATCGCCGTAAAGATAACGGCCTTCGAGACCCGCAATTGAGCCACCCCGTACGACACAGCCGCCGGTGATCGACTTGCCAACCTGATGGTCGTACTCCCAGACCGGATCGATCATTGGGGCGGTCTCGGTCACACTGCCAAATGGGTGACTGCCTTCCCGCCGTCGCCAGCCATAGTTACCCCCCTTGGCAACGATGTTGATTTCTTCCTGAAGATCCTGCCCTACGTCGGCCAGCCAGAGCTGTCCCGTCTGCCGATCGAAAGACAACTGCCAGGGGTTGCGGAAGCCGAGTGCCCAAATTTCCGGTCGTGTGTTGTCGCGGCCGACAAATGGATTGTCGGAAGGCACCGCATATCCCTTGCCCTCATCCCGGCGATCGATGTCGAGCCGCAACACCTTGCCCAGCAGGCTGGTCGGGTTCTGGGCGTTGTCGAGCGGATCGTTGCGGCTGCCGCCATCGCCCAGGCCAACATAGAGACAGCCGTCAGGACCGCAAGCAATCGAGCCGCCGTTGTGATTGGGAAACGGCTGCTCAACCTCCAGCACCACCTCTTCGCTATTTCGATCCGCCCGGTTGGGATTGGTCGTGGAGACCCGAAAACGTGACACCCGGTCGGCCTTGGG
>CAZKSP010000135.1:0-7265 GCA_964555385.1 uncultured Chitinophagaceae bacterium | reverse complement strand
CGGCAGATGGAAGAGTGCGACGAAGCACCGTTTTACGTGCTCGGCCCACTGGTGACCGACATAGCTCCCGGCTACGACCACATCACCAGCGCCATCGGCGCGGCGTTGGCCGGCTGGAGTGGGGCGGCCATGCTCTGCTACGTGACACCCAAAGAGCACCTTGGCCTGCCCGACGCCGAGGATGTCAAGCAGGGAGTGATCGCCTATAAGATTGCCGCCCACGCTGCTGACTTGGCTCGGCACCGGAAGAATGCCCGCGTCCGGGACGACGCCCTCTCCCGGGCCCGGTTCAACTTCGACTGGAACGAGCAGTTCCGGCTGGCCCTCGACCCTGAGACCGCCCGGCGGTACCACGACGAAACCCTGCCGCAGGAGACCTTCAAAAGTGCTCAGTTCTGCAGCATGTGTGGCCCGAAGTATTGCTCGATGAAAATCAGCCAAGACATCCGTGACCTGGCAGCTCAGCAGGGCTCCGAGGGCGAGCCGGTTCAGATTGAACTGCCAACGAGCTGAACGCTACTTCTGGCTCCAGCCGGTGCCGTCGGGTCGGTCTTCGAGCAGAATGCCAGCCTCGCCGAGGGCGTCACGGATGAGGTCCGCGGTGGCGAAGTCCTTGGCCTTGCGGGCCCGGGCCCGTAGTTCGATCACTAGGTTCATGAGGCTGCCGACGAGGGCCTTGTCGGCACCACCACTGGCCGCGGCGGGAGCCTCGAGGAAAAGTCCGAGCACCGTCGTCATTTCGCGGAGGGTCAGCATGACGGCGTCGAGAGTGGCCTGGGCCTCAGGCTGCGGAGTTTTCTCAAGGCCTTGGCTGTCGACGAACTTGTTTACCACGCGAACAAAGTCAAACAGGCTCGCCACTGCGATTGCGGTGTTAAAGTCGTCATCCATTGCCTCAAGGAAACGGTCTCGCAGACGGCTTACCTCGGCGGCCACTGGATCGTTGACGCTGGCCACTGCTGCCGTGCCTGACTGCCGGTCGCGGCCTGACAGGCCGTAGAACGACGTGCCGTTCAGCCGTTCGTACCGGGCGAACAGCCGCTCGAAGGCCTCCAGGGCCCTGGCCGACTCGGCCAACGGTTCTTCACCGAAGTGAATCGGGCTGCGATAGTGCGTCGAGAGCAACAGCAGCCGGATCGCCTCCGGCCGGTGCCTGCCCAGCAGTTCCTTAAACGGCTCGGCCCCGGTCGATTTCGAGATTTTGGTGGCTGCCTGGGCCGCCGCATCGTCCCCGCCGTCGCGGGGCCGGCCCCCGACCTTGCCCGCCGCACCGGCGGCCTGCATGAGGCCATTGTGCATCCAGTAGCTGGCCATCGGGCAGCCGTGCAGCGACTCGCTCTGGGCGATTTCGTTTTCGTGGTGCGGAAAGACCAGGTCGAGGCCGCCGCCGTGAATGTCAAAATGATTTCCCAGCAGAGCCTCGCTCATGGCTGAACACTCGATGTGCCAGCCTGGCCGGCCCGGCCCCCACGGGCTTTCCCAGGAGGGTTCTCCCGGTTTGGCCTGCTTCCAGAGGGCGAAGTCGGCGGCCGACCGCTTCCGGTCGGCGGTCGAGCCTCCCTCGCCCTGCGTCTGTTCGACCGAGCGGTTGGTCAGCTTGCCGTAGTCATCGTCTCGGGTGACGTCAAAATAGACGTCGCCAGCGGCGGCGTAGGCAAAGCCCTTGTCGATCAGGCCCTCGATGAACCGGATGATGCCGCCGATGTGGTCGGTTGCCTTCGGCATTTCGTCAATGCCATCGACACCGAGGGCGGCGAGGTTCTCGAGGTAGTCGGCCGTCATCTCGCGGGCCAGATCGGCCATCGAGATGCCTCGGGCAGTGCTCTCGGCAATCAGTTTGTCATCAACGTCGGTAATGTTGACGACCCACGTCACCTGCCAGCCTGAATAGACAAGGTGTCGCTTGACGGTGTCGAAGATCACGGGCCCGACCATATGGCCAATGTGGCTTGGCTTGTAGACCGTTGGGCCGCAGAGGTACATCCCGACCCGGCCCGGAGCTACCGTCTTGAACGGCTCCTTGGCATGGCTGAGCGTGTTGTAGATTTCGATCTCGGGAAGGGACGCTGTTGCCTGCTGGGTCTCCGCCATCGCTTGTTGTGTCTCCGTCACTGGTGGTGGTTTGCTGGTCGCTAAGGCTGCCGTTGGTACACCCTGTCAGCCAACTGTCGGACTAAGCCCGTTCGAGCAAGGCAACGCACTCGGCGGCAATCGCCTGCTCGTCACCGATTGGACCGACAGCCTCTCCGGTCTTGGCCTTCAGCCAGATCCGGTGGCTGTCACAGCCGATGAGGCCTGCCAGCCGCTGCCGCATTGCCTCGCGGTGTGGGAGGATTTTGGGCCGCTGGGCGAAGATGACGCAATCCAGATTCACCAGCTGCCAGCCAGCGGCCCGGACTTTTTCCCAGGCGACCGTAAGCATCTCGGCCGATTCTCGGCCCCGGTTGGCCGGATCGGTGTCAGGGAAAAGCTCACCGATGTCGCCGAGCCCCACCGCCCCCAGCAAGGCGTCGGTCACGGCGTGCAGCAAAACGTCGGCGTCGGAGTGGCCGACAGCCGCCTTGTTGTGCGGCAGTTTGATGCCGCCCAGCCAGAGGCCGTCGCCTGGTTCCAGCCGATGGGTGTCGTGGCCGATTCCGATCCGGTACATCAGAGTCTTTCAAACCGAGGATGCGGTCGCCGGGCTCCCGGCGGTCAGCCCGCTGTTTTCACCTATACTTCCCGGTATGCACAACCGCAGCCAGCCAGCCAGTGACCGGGTGATCGAGGTTGAGGGGCTCGCCAAGGAATATCGCGTCTACGACAAGCCGGAGGGACTCTGGGCCAGCGTCCGAGGGCTGTTCCACCGCGAAAGCCGGACCGTTGCCGCGCTACGGGGTGTCGATCTGCAGGTTCGCCGGGGGGAATTTCTGGCAATGCTCGGCCCCAACGGTGCCGGCAAGACCACCTTTCTGAAGCTCCTGTCGGGCATCATCACCCCCACCCGGGGCACGGCCCGGGTGCTTGGCCATGTGCCCTGGGAACGCACCGACGACTTCCGCCGGAGGTTTGCCCTGGTGATGGGGCAGAAGAACCAACTCTGGTGGGACCTGCCGGCCGCCGAGAGCTTTCGGCTGCATCAGGAGATCTACCGGATTGAGCCTGACCGCTTCGCCCGGATTCGGGACGAACTGGTCGACATGCTCGATGTGGGCCGTCTGCTGGGCCAGCCGGTGCGGGAACTGTCGCTCGGCGAGCGGATGAAGCTTGAACTGGTCGCTGCCTTGCTGCACGAGCCGGAGGTGCTATTCCTCGATGAGCCAACGATCGGCCTCGATGTTGTTGCCCAGCACACCATTCATGAGTTCCTGCAGACGGTGCAGCGGCAGCGTTCGGTCACCGTGATCCTCACCACGCACTACATGAAGGATGTCGCCGCCCTCTGCGAGCGGGTGGTGGTCGTCACCCGTGGTAGCATCCTTTATGACGGATCGCTTGAGCAGATTGTGGACCGCTTCACCACCCACAAGGTGGTAACACTCGACTTTGAGTCGGCCCCGCCGCTGTCACAGATCGAGCGGTTCGGCTTCCCCTGCGAGGTCCGCGGGCCCCGGGTTACCCTGCGGATCGACCGGACCCGGATCGCGGCGGTGCTGCCGCAGCTACTAGCCGACCGGCAGATCCGTGATGTTTCGGTGGAGGATGTCCCGCTGGAGGAGATCGTGGCCAGTCTGTTCCGCGGTGCGGCTGCCCAGCAGGAGCCTGCTGCCGAGCCGGCGGGGGTGTCATGAGCAGCGACGCAGTGATCGCGGGCGGACCAGCCATCACCTTCGGTGTTCGGCTGCACATATGGTGGCGGATGCTGGTCATCTGCCTGGAAGAGCGGCTGGCCTACCGGACTGACTTTGCCCTCGGCACGCTGATGCGGTTTTTGCCGATCGTCACCCAGATCTTCCTCTGGACGGCGGTCTTTGCCACCGCCGACCGCAGTGACATTGCCGGCTACTCCCGTGACAACATCATCGCCTACTACCTGCTGACGATGATCACCCGGGCCTTCTCGAGCATGCCGGGGCTTTCCAGCAGCATCGCCCGCAGCATCCGCGACGGCTCAGTGAAAAAGTATTTGATTCAACCGGTCGACTACGTCGGCTTCCTGCTGGCGGCCCGGGTGGCCCACAAGCTGGTCTACTACGTGGTGGCGATCCTCCCCTTTGGCTTCGTCTTCTTTCTCTGCCGCAGTTACTTTCCGCCGGCCCCTGACGGACTCACGATTGCCGCTTATCTGCTATCGCTACTGCTGTCGTTTTTGCTCGGCTTCTTCATGGAAGCGACCCTTGGCATGATCGGCTTCTGGCTCTTGGAGGTGTCAAGCGTCATCTTCACCTACATGCTGTTCCAGTACCTGCTCTCCGGCCACATGTTTCCGCTCGACATGCTTGCGGGGGTGCCGACGGGACTGGCTGGAGTGAATCTGGCCGACGTTGTCCGCTGGCTGCCCTTTCAGTACACGGCCTACTTTCCGGCCTCAGTCTGGCTTGGCAAAGTGCAGGGCTGGGCTCTGGTCTGGTCTCTCGTAGTCGAGGTTATCTGGCTGGCAGTGGCGATCGTCGCCTGCCGGCTAGCCTGGCGGTGGGGGACCCGGCGGTACAGTGGCTTTGGTGGGTGAATTCGTATTCGCTCGCTTTTTGGGAACTTATTCGGAGTCGATGCCTAAGCGCCGGGGCGAACCCATGCCATCTCGTCGGACGTTCGTTACAGAACGACCAATCCGCCGCCGGCGGATCGGTGCCCGGTCCTTCACTTACTCGACGGAAACTTCGCTTCGCCGTCCGGGCTGCGCTCAGTTTCCGACGCCGCTCGATTGGCATGGGTTCGCCCCTTACCCTATCGGTTGAGTGCACGGCCTCGGCGACTCAAGATGATGGAAAACGGAACACAGAACCATGAACCGCTACCTCGCAATTTTTGGCACCTTTGCCCGGGCCTGCCTGGTGCGGGACATGACCTTCCGGGCAAACTTCCTGCTTGAGTGCATCACCGGGCTCGGCTGGATGTCGATGAATCTCGCCTTTTACCTGCTGATCTTCTCGTTCACGCCGGAGATCGGCCGGGGCAGTGGCTGGTCTCGGGAGCCCTTCTTTGCCTTCGTTGCCACCGGGCTGGTGATTAACTCGATCGTGCAGGCCTTCTTCATGCCAAGCGCCTCGGAGTTGGCCGAGATGGTTCGTACCGGCGGCCTCGACGCGATTCTAGTCAAGCCGCTCGATGCCCAGTTTTTGCTCTCGTTGCACCGCTTCAACTATGCATCGTTGGCCAACGGCATCGTGGGGCTGTTCCTGTTGGCGTGGGCGGTGCCCCGGTTTCCGGCTGCGCCGCCACCCGTGGCCTGGCTGCTCTATCCTCTGCTCGTCGCCAGCGGCGTGGCTATTCTCTACGGGCTGATCATCATGCTGGCGGCCGCCACGATCCTGATGGGCCGCAACCAGAGCCTCTATGACTTCTGGTTCTATCTGACCAGCTTTTCCCGCTACCCTGCTGAAATCTATGCCGGCCCATGGGGCGGGCCGTTGCGAATGCTCTGCACATTTGTGATTCCGATTCTGCTGGTGGTCAACGTGCCGGCCGGGACGATCGCCCGGCCGCTCTCGGGTGAGGCCTGGTTCATGGTGGCGGTGACTGTCGCGGCAGCGGTGCTGGCGGTGGGGCTCTCGCGGCTGGTCTTCCAGGTAGCCCTCGCCCGCTACCGAAGTGCCTCAAGCTGATACCCAAGAGTGAGCTTATGACTGATTCGGCTGCATCCCGCCCCGCGTGGAGTTTTGGAGACTGGGTCAAGCTCATCCGGCTGCCCAACCTTGCCACGGCGGTGGCCGATCCACTGGCCGGCTTCGTGATCGTGGCGGGGCTGGCCGACCTCGGCTGGTTGCCACCGGCCGGCTGGCTGGCTCTGCTGGCCTCGGCCTGCCTCTATGCCGGCGGAATGGTGCAGAACGACGTGGTCGATCTGGAGATCGACCGAGTGGAACGGCCCAACCGGCCCCTGCCCGCTGGCCGCATTCCCCCGGTGCAGGCTGCCCTTGTCGCCAATGGGCTGCTGACGGTCGGGGCTTTGGCCGCCTGTGGAGTTGCTGTGCTGGCTGCCTGTCCTGCCCCCGCCTTCGTCGGCGCCGCCCTGACCGCCGCCATCTGGATCTACAACCGCTATACGAAGGGCACGCTGCTCGGCACAGCGGTGATGGGCAGCTGCCGCGGGCTCAATTGGCTGCTGGGCATGACGGCTGCCGGCTGGCCACCGGCCGTGCTTTGGCTGCTGCCGGTTGGCATGGCCCTCTACGTCACCGGCATCACCCTGTTTGCCCGTGACGAGGCGGGACAGGGCCGTCGTGGGCTGTTGGCCGCCGGCATGGTGGTCATGGCCACCGGCCTGATCACCGCCGGTAGTGGGCCGGGCCTCGCGCTTACCCAGGAGGGGCTCGCCCTGCAGCCCTGGATTGCCGCGGAACGGCTGCCTGCCTGGCTGGTGCTCTGGAGCGTGCTGGCCGTTTCGATCTTGGCCCGCTGCCTGCAGGCGGTGCTCGATCCGGTACCCCGGCGAATGCAGGCGGCAATCGGCAACGCGATCATGGCGATCATCACCCTCGACGCAGTCCTGGTGCTTGCCTTTAGCGGTGAGCCCTGGGCAATCACCATCTTCCTGCTGCTCGCTTGGTTCCTGCTGGGCCGGCGGCTGGCGGCCGCCACCTGAAAAGCAGGCCGGGTCGTTTCCAAATCGCCGGGGCATTGCCCGTGCCATCTCACCGAACGTTTGCTCCGGGTATCCTGCCCTACACTCACTCGACGGAAACGTCGCTTTGCCATCTCGGCTTTACTCAGTTTCCGACGCTGCTCGATTGGCATGGGTACCGCCCCTTGCCGATTCAATTCCAAGACAGAACGCAGAGGAAACGGCAGATGCTACCCGGGTTCAGTACCAACAGTTTTGCCGACACCGAGCCGTTGGCCGTCCTGCCCGTGCTCGCCGAACTTGGCTGTCGGTCGCTGGCGATCACCCCTGACCGTCAGCTACTCAACCCGTTTGATCCCGGCCTGCCTGCCGAGATCGACCGCTGGCGGCAGGAGCTTGACCGGCTGGGCATGGCCTGTGTGATTGAGACTGGCGCGAGGCACCTGCTCGACCCGCTGCAAAAGCATGAGCCGACGCTTGTCTCTTCGGCCGCTGCCGACCGCGACCGACGACGGGACTTTCTCTGCCGGGCCATCGACCTGGCGGCTGAGCTGAAGGCCGG
>CAZKSP010000134.1:0-7269 GCA_964555385.1 uncultured Chitinophagaceae bacterium | reverse complement strand
GGCCTGTTCCCAACTCCCACCGCAGATGCGGGCAGCTTCGAGGGCAAGGGCCGGTCTCAGCCGCTTCCCGGGAGCGAGCAGGGCATGCCGCATGGCGGCGACCAGCCGCGGTGGCGCATCGTCGGAGAGCGCGGTGGCCGCTTCCAGCCGCGGGCCAATGAACTCCTGAACTGCCGTCAGGGTAGCGCGAACCGTACCGTCCAAGTCGGTCGCTCCTGCGGTCGTAGACATTGGTAGGTCAGCTGGGTTACTCATGCCTTCATCCTGAGGCGTACGCAAACGTGCCGATCAGGCGGCGGGCGGTCGTTGAAACAAGGTGCCGCCCCCGCAAGGTTTTACGGAGTCTCGCTGGGCTCGTCCATGCCGGGCAGGCGTTGTCGGCTCTTGTTGTCCGCAGTAGCCGGTTTGCGGCTGCGGCGGCGTCCGCTTGCCGGGCGAGCCTTGGTGACAGACTCATTGGCCTGTGCGGCTGGAGCAGACTGGCCCGCGATCGGCTCGAAGACGGGGTTGCCATCGTCATCCAGTCGCACCAGTGTCTGAACCCGCAACTCGATGCCACTGAGCTCATCGTGGAGTCGCCTGAGCAATGCGACACCCTGCTCATACGATGCAATCGATTCGGCAAGTCCGAGATCTCCCGATTCCATTGTGCGAACCAATAAGTCAAGTTCTGCGAGGCCAGCCTCGAATGACAGGGGTTCGGGCTGAGCGGTCGGTGGCGTGTCTGCCATGAGTGTTCTCCTACGTTGTGGAATCAACGGTTGGTTGGCCTGTTTCGACCCGACTGCGGAGGGTGCCGTCGGCCAATTGGGTAACGATGGTTGTGCCCTCGGGGGCTTCTCGCCAGGAGCGGATAGCGCCGCCCCCGTCAGCCCGGCGGGTGACTGAGTATCCTCGGGCGAGCAGGCCGACCGGGCTGTTGGCCTCAAGTCGGCCTGCAGCAGCAGCGAGCCTATCCCGGAGCTGCCGCACCGTGGCCAGCCCCAACTGACGCAACCGCCGGGCCTCGTCGGCCAGCTTCCGTCGCTGCCGTGCGGCAGGTTCAAACGGGTCGGTAAGCGGTCGGCTGGCGGCGAGCCGGCAGAGCTGCTGGCGGGCGGCATTGGTCTGGCGTTGCAAGCATTGCTGAAGTCTTTCTCCCAAGCTCGTGAAACCATCGAATATCAGCTGGCGATCGGTGGCAATTCGGACAGCGGCATCGGTTGGTGTCAGCCCGCGGCAGTCAGCCACGAGGTCGGCCAGTGAGACGTCAATTTCATGGCCCACGCCACTGATCACCGGAACGGGCGAGGCGGCGATAGCCCGCACTACCGGTTCTTCGTTGAAGGCCCAGAGATCCTCAAGGCTCCCTCCTCCGCGAATCAGAGCGATCACATCGAGCGCAGGGGTCAGCTGACCGGCACGTGTAAGGCTGGTGGCGAGTTCAGCGGCAGCACCGGCCCCCTGCACGCGGCTGGGAAACACGAATACATCGGCCAGTGGCCAACGTCCGGCCAGCGTCTCAAGGAAGTCGGCGATGGCAGCCCCCGACGGGCTGGTGACCAGGCCGATCCGGCGTGGGAAACGAGGCAGGGGACGCTTACGTTGCGGGGCAAAGAGCCCTTCGATCTCGAGTCTGCTGTGTAGCTCACGCAGCCGGGCCTCAAGAGTTCCGGTGCCGAGGGCATGGCAGCGGTCAATTGTCAGCTGGTAGCTGCCTCGGGGTGCATAGACCTCGATTCGGCCATGGCAGATCACCTGCAGGCCGTCGGCTGGTTCGATTGCAAGGGTTGGCCGAATACCCCGCCAGACAACCGCCCGGAGCAGGGCCTGCTCGTCCTTCAGGGCGAGGTAGAGGTGCCCTGAACCGGCGGCCGTCAGGTTGGTCACCTCGCCCGTCACCCAGACGTCGGCGAACCCGGTTTCCAGCCGCTCCTTGACGCGGGCGGTCAGCTCCGACACGCTCTGGGCATCGTCTGGTCGCGTCGCTGGTTGTCGGCCTACGTTTGACATGCTTGAGGCAGTCTAGCTGGCACAGCCAGCGGATGCCGTCCCCACTGCCAGCTGGCCGCCTGCCCCGTGAGCAGATCATGAATGCCGAAAACGCTGAATTACCGCCCGATAGTGACTCGCAGCGAGCTCCCCGGTTTGCACTGCTGATCGTCTTTCTCACGGTCTTTATCGACCTGCTGGGTTTTGGGATCGTGCTGCCGGTCTTGCCCCGGCAGGCCGAGCCCTACCTCAACGCGATCGGTATGCCGCCGCTTGAGGGTGGTGCAGGCGGAGCGGTTATCGGGATTCTTTTTTCTGTCTTTTCCCTCATGCAGTTCGTCTTCAGCCCGATCTGGGGGCGGCTTTCCGACCGCTATGGGCGGCGGCCGATCCTGCTGCTCAGTCTCTCCGGATCGGTGATTTTTTACGCCCTCTACGGCTATGCCGTTAGCGTGCCGGTTGATCCACAGCCAACCCGTGATGGGGCGGTGCTGGCATTGTCTTTGATATTGCTGGCTCGGGTCGGTGCAGGCATTGCCGGGGCCAGTGTCGGGACAGCGGCGGCCGTGATTGCCGACTGTACAACACCAGAAAACCGCGCCCGGGGCATGGCGTTGATCGGGATCGCCTTTGGGGGAGGCTTCACGCTTGGGCCTCTGATTGCCTATTTCGGCCTGGCCGTGTTTGACGAGGCTCGTTGGGGGGTGGGGGCGATCGCCTCGCTGCTTTCGGGCGTGGCCCTGTTGATCGCTATTTTTGTCTTTCGGGAGACGCGGCGACCTGGTGCCGGTGCTTCCAAGGAGTTTCCGAGCGTGGCCCGCAGCCTCGCTGTCCTGCGGATGCCGATGATCGGCGGGCTCGTCCTCATCTATTTTTTGACGATTTTTGCGATGGCTGGTTTTGAATCGACACTCGCCCTGCTGACCAAGGCCACTTTTGGGATGGGAGACGACGCCAACTTCCTGGTATTCGCATCGATCGGCTTTGTGTTGATGCTTGCCGGCGGCGGCTACCGTCCGCTGGCCAAGCGGCTGCCGGAACGTCGGCTGCTCGGGGCCGGGGTGTTGTTGATGCTGCTTGGCTTAGCTGCGGTTGGGGGGATTGCCTGGGCCCTGTCGGGCCGCGAGCCAGACGTGGTGGCAGCCGGCTTCTGGCCGTCAGCCTTCTACGCGGCGGCTTCGGTGGCCGTCTGTGGCTTTGCCTTTGTCAATCCATCGGTGTCGGCAATCATCTCCCGCCGGGCCGATGCCGATCGGCAAGGGGAGGTGCTGGGCGTCAATCAGTCATTCGCCTCACTGGCCAGAATTCTTGGCCCAATGACAGGCATGACGCTGTTTTCACTGCACGCGTCACACGCCCTTCCCTATGCTGCAGCGGTTGCCGTGCTGCTACTGGTGGCCGGTCTCTTGCCGCGAACCACGGGAGAGCCGAATGATTCACTCACAGGCCATCCGGGCTGAATTCGTCATCACCTGATTCATCCGCGGTATCGCGGCTGAATTCCTCTCGGCTCAGACCATATTGGTCGAGTTTGCGATAGAGCGTTGCTCGACTGATGCCAAGGGCTTCAGCGGCGTCAGGGACCCGCCCCTCAGCCCGCCGGAGGGCCTCACGGACAAGAAGTTGCTGCCAGTCATCGAGGCGGAGGGAATCGCCCAGCAGCTCTGACGCCCGCAGTGGCTCCGGAAGCGTGCCGGTAGCCTCCGCCATGGAGCGGAACTGTTCCGGCGTCGCATCAATGGTTTCTACAGTTGCCAGTGACAAGCCGATGGAGGGAGGGGCAGCATTCGCCTCGGTGCGGTGGCCGGCACAAGCTGCCGAGGCGAGGCTCGCCAAGGCAACGAGGAAATCGAAGTCACTATCACGCAGTCGGCCGTGGCAGGCTGTCGCGCAGATCGCCGCCCAGGGCCGCTCCTCATCAAGCACAGGAACACAGGCCAGATCGAATGCCGCATCCGGTTGCTGGTCCACCCCGCTTTTGGCAATCCAGACCGCCTGGCCGTCCTGCGAAAGTTGATGACAGGCTGAAGCGTTGACCCGCAGGGCCAGATCGCCATCGGCCGGGACAACCAGCCTTGGGGCCAGACTGTCGGCACGGCCGACCTCGAACCAGCCTACTGCGTCGACACCTGTCTGCTCGGCTGCCAACTCCACAGCCGCCGCGATCACGTCGTCGATGGACCGAGATGCCAGAAGTTGAATGCTCATCTGGTAGAGCAGCATCGCGCGGCGATTGTCATCGCTGCTGCCAGTCCCCACCCGCTGGAAAGCATGACCCTCAACCTCACCAACCGGTCCGCAGCGAACAATCTGCTCGGAGCGATCAACCCAACTGTCGTTGGACCGCCTCGAGAACGTTCGAAAGATGAGTTCCGTGGTGCCGATCCGCAGGGTCATGCCGGGCTCGAGTGTTGCCTCATCGACTCTCCGGCCATCGACCCAGGTGCCGTTTCGGCTCCCCAAATCACGGACCTGCCAACGCCCATCCTGAGGATCACGTTGGAGCGCTGCATGCCCACGACTTGCCAGTCGATCGGGAATGACAATGCCAGCATCAGCGGAACGGCCGAGGGTGTTCTCCCGATGAGGATCGAGAACAAAACTTGGCCCGTTCCGACGGCCAATCCGCATGATCAGGGCGGCTTCCAGCCGTATCGTTGTTGACCCCGTCTCAGTGGGGCGATTTACCGGCGGTGCCGGCAGCGATACGCTCGACATTGATCGGGTTCCTCACGGCAATCACAGTGACACAAATACTATAACTGCACGAAGCCTGCGGCCGAAATATCCCCCTCGCTTCCGGGGGAATCCGTTCCCATGCCATGCCCGGTCTTCCGGGTGTCTTCATTTCCTCCGGATGTTGGCATTGTGGTTCTTGGGCACGGTACAGCCAATCCGACCGGGGCGAATGAGACCGCTGCCGTGGCGGAGCGGGTAGCTCGGCTGCGTCCTGGTGTCCTGGTCGAACTCGGCTATCTCGAGGTGATCGAGCCCTCGATCGACGCTGCGGTTAGCCGCCTACCGGCTGAAGTCGCAGATTCTTTGGAGAAGACTGTTCTCCAAAACCCACGATAGTCGGCAATGCCGGGAAAAACATCTCGTCACGGAGCAGGGAAGTCGTCACAATAAGAGGACGTTGCAGTGGCCGGGTGAACAGTCTGTTCGACGCCACCGCAGCGATTTTTGCACCCCCAAATGGGTGCAGTACCCATGAGAGGAGTCTGCCGCGTGGATGACATTCGACCAATGAGAACCGCCGCCCGGCATCGAGTCGGCCCTTGGCGGATGGCAGCCTGCCTCGTTGCGGGTTTGGCATTTTGTCTGCTCATGCTGTCAACGGCAGTGGCAGCCCCGACACAGCCTGATGGCCCGGTGCCGGGACCGAATGACCGCCAGATCACCTTGGCAGTGAAGAGCTATTTGGAGCGGGAGCACTTTCTACGGCGGCCGATCGACGACGAGGTTGCCGGCCGCTGGTTCGATACGTTCCTCGAGGCTCTCGACCCGATGAAGCTCTACTTCATCAAGGCCGACGTCGATGAGTTCGCTCGCAAGAAGTCGATCCTCGACGACCTCGTGCAGCGGGGTGACGTCAGCTTTGCCTACGAGGCCTATGGCCGCTTCCTTGAGCGGGTCGACGAGCGGCTGCCCTGGATCGAAGAACTTCTGGCCACCCAACTCGATTACACCCGCAGCGAGTCGATCGTCATCGATCGGGATGCGGCGACCTGGGCCGCTACTTCCGCTGAAGCCCGCGACAAGTGGCGGAAGAGAATCAAGTATGACCTGCTGGTGCAGAAGATGGAGAAGACCTCTCCTGAGGAGGCCCATAAGAAGCTGCTCAGGCGTTATCGCAGCTTTGCCAAGCGGATGCACCAGATGACCGCCGACGAACTGCTGGAGATCTACCTCTCGTCGCTGACGAGCTCACTCGATCCCCACACCAGTTTCATGTCGCCGGGTACGCTTGAAAATTTTGAAATCGGGATGCGACTGCAGCTTGACGGGATTGGAGCATCGCTGAAGTCGGAGGATGGTTACACGACCGTTGCCGAGTTGGTGCCCGGCGGAGCGGCTGATAAAGATGGTCGGCTGAAAAAGAAGGATCGGATTGTCGGGGTCGGCCAGGGCCGCGAAGGAGAGGTTGTCGACGTCGTCGATGTGAATCTCAACGAGGTGGTCAAGCTAATCCGGGGCGAGCGCGGGACGGTGGTTCGGCTGAAGGTGATTCCGGTCGGCCAGACTGTACCGACGGTCTATGACATCGTTCGGGCTAAGATCGAGCTGCAAGACAGTGCTGCCCGCGGTGAGGTGATTGAGGAGGGCCGTAAGCCAAACGGCGAGCCCTGGCGGATTGGGGTGATCAATCTGCCGAGTTTTTACATGGATATGGCGGCCGCCCGGCAGGGGCAGGCGGACTATAAAAGCAGCACCCGTGACTGCCGAAAGCTGCTCGACGATTTTCGTCAGGAGAACGTCGACTGTGTGGTGCTCGACCTGCGGAACAATGGCGGTGGCTCGCTGCCAGAATCAATCTCGCTGACCGGCTTGTTTATCGACACCGGTCCGGTGGTGCAGATCAAGGATGCCGATCAGCGGGTGCAGCAGTACGACGACCTTGAGCCCGGCGTTGCCTGGGATGGCCCGCTTGTCGTGCTGGTCAACAAGTTTAGCGCCAGCGCCAGTGAAATCGTGGCCGGTGCCATCCAGGACTATCACCGCGGTTTGGTCATCGGCGACGCCGCCACCCATGGCAAGGGCACGGTGCAGAGCCTCCTTGATCTCGGCAGGCAGCTGTTTCAGCGGTTGCCCAACGCTCCGTCGCTCGGTGCCATCAAGATCACGATGCAGCAGTTCTATCGCCCCAGTGGGCTGAGCACTCAACTGGAGGGAGTGAAGAGTGATGTTGAGCTGCCGAGCATCACCAACCATCTGCCGGTGGGTGAGTCGGACCTCGACAATGCGATTCCCTTCGACAAAGTTGAACGGGCTGACTACACACCGACCGGACAGGTAACCGACGCCATGCTGAAGATGTTGCGCGAACGCTCGGCCCAGCGGGTGGCAGGGGACAAGGAGTTTCAGGAACTTGCCGAGGACATCGCTCGCTATGAGAAGCGAAAGGACGAAAAGACCCTTTCACTGGTTGAGTCCGAGTTTGCGAAGCAGTGGAACGAAGGGAAGGCCGCCGAAAAGGAAGAGCAGGAGAAGCAGGAGGAAAACGCAGGTCCCCGGCGACCGGTTGTCACCCGCGACTTCTACTTTGATGAAGCGATGCGAGTGGCCACCGATTATCTG
>CAZKSP010000133.1:0-7394 GCA_964555385.1 uncultured Chitinophagaceae bacterium | reverse complement strand
TGGCGATACCCGCCTGGTAGTGGCATCGCTCAGCTCAGGAGACGCAGGCTCAATGCGTCAGTGCATCGATCAGCTGCGTCGTAAGGGAAGCCCAATCGCTGTGCTGCTTGGCGGATGCGACGGTGGCAAGGTCACACTGGTGGCCGGCATCAGCCGCGAACTCGAGGAGCGAGGGCTCTCCGCGAGCACCTGGATCAACGAAGCGGCTCCGCTGGTGGGTGGCAAGGGAGGTGGCCGCAAAGACCTCGCTCAGGCCGGCGGCAAGGATCCCGACAAGCTTGGCGATGCTCTCGAAGCAGCGAAGGCGGCAATGCAGCGGCTGCTCACAGCCTCGTAAGCCCGGCTGCCTCTCTCTGAGATCGCATCGCTCTCGAACGGATGGCGTCGGCTCGCATCAGTTGCGAATCATGTCGTGATAACGATTCACCTCTTCCGTAAGCCTTCGGCTAAGCGTTGAACTCTGCTTGAGTTTCACTGCCGGGAGTGGCTGTTGGCTGCCAAAACTAGAGAGCATCTGCTCCACTTGAGGACGCATTGACTCCGCCATATGACCAACCAGGTAAAGAATTAGTGAGAACAGGCTGTTAGCGTCAGGATTGCCTGTTGAAAAGTAGGCTGCCAGAAAACTTCCGATCGCTTTTGACTCCGCGCTCTTACGACGGATCTTATAACCGCGAAACCCCTCTTTCTCACGGTTGTAGTCGATCACGACTCGCTTGATCTTGGCAACAAACTTCTGCCCTACTTCGCTGACATGATTCCGTAGCCAGACTGTGGCTGGGTCAGCGGCCCGCCCTGGATTCGACGTCTGCAACCGCAAGAAATGGTCTCCTGACTGCACATCTCCACCACCTGCTGTCTTGTACTGCACGATCACGCGCGAAACATCGACACCTCTCACACGGAGCGACTCAAGAACGATCTGCACCTGCTGAGGGGAAGGCCGATAGTGGCCACTCCAGTTATTGATGTAGAGCAGCTTTCCGTTTTCGACCGTGAGACACCCTGTGCAGACGACATCCTCACCACTGACATAACTTGAATGGTAGAAGCTATACGCGGCCCCGTCTCTGCCGCGAATGGAATGTCCGCCATGAACAAAAAGGTCTCTATTGAGGGTCATGGCAAAACCGGCGACGCCGAGAGTTGGCCCAAAGGTGTTTGACGCCCAGTCGTAGTTATTTTTCTCACCACCCTGGTGGGCTGTATTGCCAGCCGAAAGCGTCATCTGCGTTGTGTCGACGGCTCTGACGGCACTCCCATCGTCAACATAGAGCTTGCCCCCGTGAATGATCACCCTGTGGTGCAAAGCCTGTTCTTGCGTGAAATAGATCAGCCGACCCGCCACGTTGCGATCCACCTTCGCTCCGTGAGGATCCATGCTGATCAACTGACCTCGAGCAAATGTGTCGATGTCAGCGATTTGATAGTACGTCGTGCAGTGCTTTGAGATCGAATACGCGAGATTGCTGCATGCCGATGCATACATTTCATCGCCGTACGCTTTCGGATGTCCATCACGCAGCACATCAGACGCACCGGCGATATTGCCACCGAGTTGCCTTCGCTGCTTCAACACCTCTGTGCACTGCCTGCTCGCGAGGCCGTAGATCTCCAACAGGAGACGCTTCTGCACGGCCTGGTCGATTTGGTTTGCTCCAGGCAGGCCGGCTGCTCGGCAGTAGTCCTTATAGCGATCAAGTGCGATTCCCAGCAAATGGGTTTCGACACTCGCTTGAAGCCTGGGCATACCACTGATGAAGCCATTCCATTCGCTCCCACTCGGCAGGCGGTTCTCAAATGGAAACGGCTTCCGCTGCTGGGAGGAAGCTCTGGTACTCGTCAGATCAGTTGCTGATGCACTGCGTCGCATGCGAGCTCCTCCCATCATCAACAGCCACGTTCACTCTCACATATCACATACGAAGAATGACCCTAGCGGTTCTCGTCAATCAGAAAACTTGCGGTTTTTTCAGCATGTATCGCACGCACAGTCGGTTCTATTTCCTGCGGTGCTTGAGCACACCACTGCTGCATCACCTGCTCCCCTCACACCACTCAGATCAGCGGCCCAGGGGCGGTGATCACCGCCACGAAATCACGCTGTTCAGGAGTCATGCCCAGCATCTCTGCGCTCCCCCTTCACATATCAGGGCTCCCGCGTGTCAGGTTTTGGTCGTTTTCGACTGAACCGTCAGCGCACCAACAAGAAACACGATCGGTGGCAAGAACAGGCCAACAACGTAGCCCACCGTATCTTCCGCATCCTCTGGAAGATTCCCCCGCATGACGACCGAGACGGCAGAAACGAAAGACAGTGCTGCCAACACAAATAGGAAACGAGCTCTCCAACGCACGCTCTTCCTCCTCGAGGCCCTGAAGCGTTAATTCCTCTGACACCATACGACAGAGGTCCGGGAAGCGTCGTGCACTTCCCGGACCTCATCTCGTTCATCAACGCGAACGATGGCCTTAGCCAACGGCCTTTTCCAACGCAGCGATGGCAGCGTCGTAGTTGGGCTCACTGGCCACTTCGGGCACCGGCTCGGCGTAGACCACAGTGCCCTCGCCGTCGAGCACAAACACCGCCCGGGCGAGGATCTTGAGCTCATCGATCAGCAGACCCCAGCCCGTGCCGAAGCTGCGATCCATGTAGTCACTGCCCACCTTCATGTTGGTGATGCTCTCCGCACCGCAGAAGCGGTTCATCGCGAAGGGCAGGTCGAGGCTGACGGTCAGAGCCGTCACCTTGTCGCCAAGTGCAGAGAGCCGCTCGTTGAAGACCTTCGTCTGGGTCTGGCAGACAGGCGTATCGAGCGACGGAACGACGCTGATGATCGCCGGCTTTCCAGCGAGGTCTGCCTTGCGGATGTGCTCCATGCCGTTGGGCCCGTAGCAGACGAGATCGAAGTCCGGAGCGGCCGATCCCACTGCGACTTCCGCTCCGACGAGCGTGAGAGGATTGCCCTTAAACGTGACGGCTCCAGGCCGCGTAACTGTCGAACCCGACATTCAGTACTCCTTCGGCCACGGCCGATGATCTGCCGACTCTTGCGGCGAGCCCCCTGCGGACTGCCACCCTGCGAGCAGTATGCCCCTCTGAGAGATCGCGGCAAGCCCTGAGGGAGCGTGAAAACCACTCTTGTCCCACAACCGACAGCCACACCATCATGCCGTCTGTCACACACCGGAAGGGATCTGCCATGCGACCAATCGCCCGCCTGCTCCAGATGGCAGGCCTCACGATTCCCTTTCTGGCCATCATCATGGAACTCTCTCACACGATTTCGCTCGGTCAGATGCTGGTCATGCTCGTCGCCGCAGTGTGCTGCTTCTGGATCGGGCGGATTCTGGAAGGATTCGCCAGCTGACATGCATCCGCTCCTGTTTTCCCCTCTCTACCGCACCTACCTCTGGGGTGGCCGGCGTTTCGAATCCCTTCTGGGCAGGCAACTCCCCCCGGGCGACACGTTCGCTGAATCGTGGGAACTCGTCGATCACGGGGAAGATCAGAGCGTCGTACGGGCTGGCCCACTGGCAGGCGCAACGCTGGGGCAGCTGGTCCGTGAGCATGGTCCGGAGTTGATGGGCACCGCCGCCGGGTGTGTGGCGTTTCCACTGCTGTTCAAACTGCTCGATGCAAAACGCGACCTCTCGGTTCAGGTTCATCCCGACGACGCCCGAGCGGCCACGTTGACTCCGCCAGATCGCGGCAAGACCGAGGCCTGGTATGTGGTGGATGCCGAGCCCGGCAGTCGCATCTACGCAGGCCTTCGCGAAGGCGTGACCACCGCCGATTTACGGGCCGCGATCGGCAGCGGAACACTCGAAACCTGCCTACACGACTTCGAGGCCCACCCTGGCGACTGCATTTTCATTCCAGCAGGAACGGTGCACGCCATCGGTGGTGGACTGATGATCGCGGAAATCCAGCAGTCGAGTGACGTCACTTACCGCCTCTACGACTGGAACCGCCTTGGCCCAGACGGCCAGCCGCGGCAGCTGCATGTCGATGCTGGCCTCGAGGCGGTCACGCAGTTTGGACCGGTCACGCCGCGTCGTGCCGCCGCTGCTACCGACGGCTCTGCCCAGATGTCGCCATTGGTCAGCTGCGACTACTTCGGCCTCGATCTGCTCACCCCGGCCAGTGAGGGCGAAAGCCTCTGGCAAGTGGGCGGGGATGCTGCACCGCACTTCCTCGCTGTTCTCGATGGCTCTGTGAAGCTCACTGACTCCTGGGGCCTCCCCTCGCTCGCAGCTGGAGACTGCGTGCTCCTGCCTGCGAGCATTGGGCCGCAAGAGCTCCGAGGCGATGCCCAGACACGGGTGCTGCACGTCAGCCTCCCGTAGGGCACAGCTTCCCCACGACACGCATTTCGAGGCATCCAGCCCTTCTCGCAGAGTAGCACGGCAGGCCCTGCGGAGTTGCAGCTGCACAACGCCCGACAACTGGCTGTCGATCGGTGGGCCAAACACGCAGTTTCAGGGCAGAAAACTCCCGTTGGGGCTTTTGGTAGAGGATCTCTACACTCCTCCCCCTCGAGAGGATCCGCCGACATGCCCACCGTCATTCCACCTGCTGGCCGACTCGTCGTTCGCGGTCTCCGCTGCTCCGTGGGTGGCATGCTGCTGGTGATCCTCGCCTCAGGCTGTTCGTCGCTGGGGCGGCCTGATTGGCTCGAGCCAGGCCCTGAGGCCAATCAGCGTCGACGCGCTGTCCGTTTTGATCCCTATCTGCAGAACGACATCGGCCCCTATCAGTTCCGGATGCCGCTGATGGATGGCACGCGTCCGCGCGACTATGCAGAGCCGGTCAGTGAAGTGAAGCGTTCACGGTGGTGGTCCGGGGGACGCTAGGAGGTATCATCAGAAGATTCTCCCTCCCCATCCGGATCTCAGCCTCACCGTGCCAAAGAAACCATCCCGGCAGCCACGCTCTCCTGCCTCAAAGCCACTTCCCGCGGGTCGAGGCAAACCATACGAACGCGGCCCTGCCAAGAAGGCCGCCAAACGCGTTTTCAAGAAGTCGCACAAGCGGTCCGAGCCGCGGCCCACTTATGCTGGTGAGGACGAACAGCCGGTCGGCCGTGGCCGAACCGGCTCTGGCCGTGGTGCTACCGGCAGACCCGGCGGCACCGGCCGTGGTGCAACTGGCGGCTCTGGCCGTGGTGCTACCGGCCGTGGTAGCCGGCCGTACGATCAGCAGGGCAGGGCAACCCGCGTCGTCACAAGGGGGCCGGGAGCCACGTCGCCCGCGGCAGCCAGGCCTCGCCCAACACGCGACCGCCCTTCGTTCACCCCAGGTGAGCCGGCGGTGCCGATGGCAGAACGCCTGCAGAAGGTGCTTGCCGCTGCTGGCATCGGAAGCCGACGGCAGTGCGAAGAGCTGATCACCACCGGACGCGTCGAGGTCGACCGACAAACGGTCACCGAACTTGGCACCAAGGTTGATCCCTCGACTCAAGAGATCCGTGTCGACGGTGAGCGGCTACCGTCACCCAAGCGGGTGGTCTACATGCTCAACAAACCGGTCGGCGTCGTGACAACCAACTACGACCCCTCAGGACGGCCTCGCGTCGTCGACCTGCTCCCCGGCGATCGGCGTCTGTTTGCCATCGGAAGGCTTGACCGCTCCAGCGAGGGCCTGATCCTGGTCACCAACGACGGTGACCTCGCCAATCACCTTGCACACCCCCGCTACGGCGTGGAAAAGACCTACCTCGTGCAGGTCGCGGGCGTGCCTTCGCAAGACACGCTCGACACCCTCCGCCGCGGCATGCATCTCTCGGATGGACGGGTGCAGGCGAAGCGTGTGGTCCTGCGGTCCACCAACAAGGCCAGCGCGGTTCTAGAGATGGTGCTCGACGAGGGAAGGAATCGCGAGGTTCGACGAATGCTGGCCGCCTGCGGTCACAAGGTACACCAGCTGAAGCGTGTCTCGATCGGCCCACTCGCGCTTGGTCAGCTTCTCCCTGGCCAGTACCGTCCGTTGACCTGGGCAGAGATCCGCTCACTGGAATCAGCTGCGGTCGTCGAAGGAGCGGGCGAGTCGATGCCCCGTCCGCACCGCGAGAGTGACCGTCGGGGTGGTCCCCCTCGCAGCGGCGGGCGAGGGCAGGGGCAGCGTTCCGGGGGCCGCTCCAGCAGACCCCCAGGACGTCCAGCGGCACCAGGGGGCACAGGTGGCCCGCAGCGTCCCCGTCGTCCAGGGAAGGCATCCTCCTGGAGAAGTCCCCGAGGAGGCGGCAAACGATGAGCTCACCGACTGACAGCTGCACGCCTTCCCCAACCAGCTGGTCTTCCCCGGCGATTACTGCCGAGATCCTCGACCACCGTCAGGTGGCTGAGGGCACCTTTCGCATCCGCGTCGCCTGCCCAAAAATCGCTGCAGAGGCTGTTCCAGGGCAGTTCGTGATGGTGCGGCTCGCGGGCCGAAACGACCCCCTCCTGGCCCGCCCACTGGCGATCTACGACACGTACCCGGCAGCCAGCGAGACCCCCGAAGGCTTCGACCTGATCTACGCCGTACACGGTCGCTTCACGCAGGCTCTCTCGCGAGAACCAGCCGGCACTCCACTGAGCATCTGGGGCCCCTTGGGCAACGGCTTTTCGCCACCAGCGGTGGACCACCTGGTGCTGGTCGCCGGTGGCATCGGCCAGACCGCACTGCTCGCCCTCGGCAAAGAACGGCTCGGAGCAGCCCGTTATGGTGCGGCCGACCGGGTGACGCCCCAGGCACGGCAGGTGAGCTTCCTCTGGGGAGCCCGCTCCGCCTCTGCCTTCGGCGATCTCGCTGACTTCGAGACGGCCGGCATCGATACTCACCTGGCAACGATGGATGGCTCAACGGGCCTGCATGGGACGGTGGTCGACCTCCTCGACGCTCGCCTGGCAGCCGATCCGTCTGGTCACACGAGCGAGACCGCCGCCATCGCCTGCTGTGGCCCAGAGCCGATGATGGAGGCCGTGTCTGCCTGGAGTGCCAAGCACGGCATCCGCTGCCAGGTGTCACTCGAGACACCGATGGCCTGCGGCATCGGCATCTGCTTCACGTGTGTGGCTGCTGTCCGCGATGAAGACGGAAGCTGGGACTACCGCCGCACATGCCTCGAAGGACCGGTCTTTGAGGCCAACTCCCTCGAGTGGCACCCAGAGAAGACCACCGTGGCGGCCGGCCCGTGAACCGACATGGCTGGCCCGTGACCCGACATGGCCAGATCGTGAAACGACGTGGCCGGAGCAGTGACGCGGCCTACGTTGCGGCCTGAGCGAGGTTCTTGATGCGAGCCGAGAGGCGTGACTTCAGTCGAGCAGCACGGTTAGGGTGAATCACCCGGTGGGCAGCAGCCCGGTCAGCACGCCGGTCGAGTCCTTCAGCGAGGCGCCGCGTGCGG
>CAZKSP010000132.1:0-7445 GCA_964555385.1 uncultured Chitinophagaceae bacterium | reverse complement strand
GCGCCTGGCTGAAAGAACTCGATGGCATCGCCTAACAGGATCTTCGAGCAACCACTGCCAACCGTCAGCCCGAGCGGTCAAGCCGATGATAGAACCGGCTTATCAGGCCCGTTGTAGTTGCCGGAGCCAGCCGCTTCAGCCGCCAGAGCCAGCGGGCCTGCCGACCAAGAACCGCATAACGACGACCGGCAAAGGTAGCGGCCAGCACTCGCTCAGCGACTTTTGCCGAAGTCCAGCCAGTCAGCTCCATTCGCCGTCTGGCCTCACGCTGCTCCCTGCCGTGACTGAAGTGCCATGAGTTGAGCAGTCCCGATTGAAAAAAGCCCGGACAGGCCACCGTGACGGTCGGCTGGCCACGACACTCACCTGCGATCGCCTCGGAAAGGGCGATCACCCCAGCCTTGCTAGCCGAATAGGCTGCCATGGAAGGCGGGGCGAGAACACCGGCAATCGATGCGACGTTGAGCAGCCTGCTAGGGGCCCGCTGTCGCCGCAGCTGGGGCAGCAACGTCTCGCAGCCGATCGCCGTCCCAAGCAGATTGGTATCGATGATTCGCCGCCACTGTTCCAGCGGCAGCTGCCCAACCTCACCGGTTGCCCCAACTCCAGCTGCATTGACCAGCAGGTCTATTCCCGGCCAGCGATCTTCCAACAAGCCTGCCAGCTCCTGCCAGCCAGCAGGCTCACGAACGTCAAAAGGACAGGGCAGCCAGCTTCCCCCAAGTGACTCAACTTCCGTGCCGAGGGCTCTCCAGTCGGCTGTTACGGCAGCATCCAGATCGACCGCAGCAAGCTGCCAGCGACGGGCGGCCAGTTGCAGACAGACCGCACGGCCGAACCCACTTGCCGCCCCAGTCACAACAGCACGGCCCGCATCCGGAAGTGGCATGAACAGTAATCCACAGGGACATCTGCGTCGAATGACAGCAGGAGAGAAAGCGAGGGTGACGGGACTCGAACCCGCGGCCTCCAGCGTGACAGGCTGGCGCTCTAACCAACTGAGCTACACCCCCTCGGTCTGCCCATCAGGCATCCGGGGCGTTGTTGCCTCGTAGCCGGGAAGTATAGCAGACGAACGGCAGCCAAAAGGGGGCCACCGTCCGGCAGAAAAATTTTGCCAAACCGGCCGCTAGAGAATGCCGCGGCTCGGATCGAAGCCCTTTTCACGGGCCAGTTGCTGATCTTGCTCGGCCTGGTCAGACAGCCCGATTGCCCCGCAGGCGAGACTGCGATGGTGGTACATCACAGCTAGTGCCTGATCGATTTCCCGCAGACGGACGGTCGCAGCCGTCGAAGGTGAACGACCAAAGCGACGGGCAAACTGCTGTCGTTCCTCCCGCATTCCAGTGATGGCGTGGTTGAGTTGGTCGATTGCCTCCTGGTGCCTGCCGACGAGATGGAGAAGGAAGCCGTGGGTATCGACAAAGGCCGGTGGAGCATCGTCGTCGCTTGACACAACCTGCTCAATGGAGGCCAGGGCGGCATCGAGATCCCGGGCAACAAGCCCCCGAATGTATGCCTGGTGATTCACCGCCGCCGCAGCGTCGGCCCCGGCAAGTTCGGCCGCCCGGTCGGCGGCTGCCAACGCATCGTCTGCCTCTCCCAACACAACATGAACAACCGCCTGAATCCGCAACGGCTGACTGGCCAGTGGAGCCAGCACTGCGGCCTGGCGAGCGTCTTTAAGGGCCCCCTGCGGATCACGACTCTCGAGCCGCGCAAGTGCCCGCATGCAGAGCAGATCGGGATGGTCACCATGCCAGCTGATGGCCCGACTGAGATGTTTGACGGCGCCAGTGACATCGTCGGCCGCCTGACAGGCGTAGGCTTGCTCGAGCGACCAGTTCACCACAGCAGCGGAAATTGTCGGCAAGAGTTGCGGCCCGAGCAGACCGGGCACAACGACGCCCAGCAACACCGCCAGCACCACTAGCCGCTTCCGCCAGCCCGCCCGGCCAGTACGCCGACGAGGCTGCACCGTTTCCGAATCGGAGACCGGTAACGCCTCTGCCGCCGCCGTCGCATCAGGCAACTCGAATTCCGGCGGGATTGGAAAACCTTCCCGGTCGTAACGCATGGTCACCTCTTCCGGTGGTGGAAGCAGCACCAAGCTGCCTATCCCTCAGCATTATGGTAGCACGCATCACGCCTGCCCGGCTGGCGAGGCGACCGCCGGGGTTTGACCCTCCCGTCGGGCCAGCATAGGCTCCATGCCGCGAAGGCAGCGAACGGCCGTCCATCGCACTATAGTGCCGATCCGCGCGAGGGAAACGCGACCAATGCCGCTCTTTGAAATCGAGACCGAAGCCCACATCATCATTTCATGGGCCGACGATGAAACGGCAGCGACGGCGGTCGTTTCTGATGCTTACCCACAGGAAAAAATCCTGCGGCTCACGCGCCGGCCGCGGGACACATGGGTCATTTCAAAGTCGGCGCTTGGCCTGTTGCCGCACGCATCAGAGCAAGAACCACAGCGACCCTGTGACACAGCCCGCGAGTGCCTGGCTCGGGCTTCAGGCGACAAACTGCATGCCATTCGGCTCTACATGCACGAAACCGGCGACGATCTCGATCGGGCCCGCAAGGTAATCGAGTCGAACATGGTCATGGGCTGGTAACAGGTGGCCCTGAAATGCTCGGCACTGCCGGCATCGCCTGTGGCAGCCCCGCAGCGGGCATTGCCTGCTGTGCATCGAAAGAAGCTGGCTTCACGCTACCCGGTGTATTCACGCCGCCCGGTGTAATTGGCTGCGTTTCAAGCGGAGTAGCACCGAGGCCGCGATCCGCATAGATCGGCTCAGCTGCCCGATAACTTGATGTCCCGAAAGGTCGATACCCCGGGTCACGCCGCCGAGAAGACGGTGGCGGGGCTGGCAGCTGTGGCGACTCACGAGGTGCAATTGGAACGCCGGTGGCCTCTCCAGGAAATTGGGACGCCTCAGGAAAACCAGCCGGCTGGGAAGAATCAGCGAGGGGCTTCTGAAGGGCATTGGATTGTGAAGACAGGCCGCCACCGGCAAACGCAGAGCTGCCTGCCTCGCCATACCGGCTCTGCGACGCAGCAGCAGCGGTGTCACCACGGTCGGGGAGCATCGGCGCAACCGGCGCAGTGACGGCTGGCGGGCTGCTAAAGCGACTACCGCCGCTGTAGCTCCCCGCGGCTGTGGCCTCGGCAACCCGTTGATCAGCGACAGAAGAAAATCTGCTGCGAGCTGGTGGAGGAATCTGAGATGAATCAGCGAGCTCCTGCTGGACTGGGGGCAGGCCAAACCGACTCGAAGACGGCGATAGAACCTGCTCAGACGCTGGCCGATCAGCCATGCCGTTAAGCGGCGCCATAGCCGCAGAGGTGGGCGGGGCGGTGGGCGGGGCGGTAGACGGGATTGTCTGATACGGCCCAACCTGCGGGCCAACGCCGGCCTCAGGGGAGGTGGCGGCGATTGCGTTCGCATCGGCCCCGGGGGGAGTCATGGCAGGCTGAGATGGGGGAGTGGCAGGCGACGGGGTCGTGCCGTAGGTGACCGGCGGCTGAGTCGTCTGAGCCAGTACCCCAGCAGTTGCCGGCTGCTGCCCAGCGGCAGGAGTTTCGCCACCAGCAATTGCGTAACTCTCAGGGGTCGAGGTGGTTGGATAGGGTGTCGCGGTAGCCGAAGGCTTGGTCAGATCGCCCTCAAATGGGGGCGCCTCGGCCAAGGTGGCAGCATCGGGCCCTCCCATGCCGAAGGACCACCAGGAGTTCCCCATTGAGGTACCGCTCTTACAGCCGGCTGCACCGACGGCTAGCAATGCTGGCAGCACCAGGCAGCGGGTAAGTCGGCAAACGGAACTATTCCGAAAGCCTTGCGGGAATTGCG
Organism: uncultured Chitinophagaceae bacterium; assembly: GCA_964555385.1. Classification (GTDB taxonomy): domain Bacteria; phylum Planctomycetota; class Planctomycetia; order Pirellulales; family UBA1268; genus UBA1268. Next base: position 3,588 of record CAZKSP010000132.1, on the reverse strand, counting down.
GTTTGTTTGTCGTGATCCCAGCTGGCGTCTGCATCGAATCCTCTCCCAATCATGGCGGTCAGGCACAGTGTGCGGGAAATACGGATTCTTTCGGCAGAATGTCAACGCCAGCCTTTGCCCAATTCACCTGATCAGCAAAAAAAACCGGGCCACCGACAAGCGGTGGCCCGGCGAATAGCTCGATGGTCGTCAGGTAGCACGAGTTTCGGCCTATTTTTTGGCGGTAGCGAACCGCTGCCCGATGACATCCCAGTCGACGACGTTGTAGAAGGCACCGACATAGTCGGCCCGGCGGTTCTGGTAAAGCAGGTAATACGCGTGTTCCCAGACGTCGACTCCCAGAAGCGGGGTGTTGCCGTGCATCAGCGGGCTGTCCTGGTTGGCGGTGCTCTCAATCAAAAGCTTGCCCTGCGGATCGAGGGACAGCCAGGCCCAGCCACTGCCAAACCGGCCCATGGCAGCCTTCGTGAAGGCCTCCTGGAAACCGGCGTAGCTGCCGAAGACCGACCCAATCGCACTGGCGAGGTCTCCGGTCGGCTCGCCTCCCTTGCCACCACCGAGTGACTCCCAGAAGAGCGTGTGGTTGGCATGGCCGCCGCCATTGTTGCGCACGGCAGTCCGGATTGCCTCAGGCACCTGTTCGAGATCGCTAATCAGCTTTTCGACCGGCAAGTCGGCCAGCGGGCTGCCCTCGAGCGCCTTGTTGACATTGGCGACGTAGGCGGCGTGATGCTTGTCGTGATGAATCTCCATCGTCCGGGCATCGATATGCGGCTCGAGGGCATCGAAAGAATAGGGCAGGGGGGCGAGGGTGTAGGCCATGAATCAACAGTCTCCGCGTGGGGGGGCGAGCAGCAACCAGTGTTCCGACGCCGACCGCCGGATTCGAGCCGGATCGTACCCCAGGCCCGAGTGGCGGGCAAACCGGCTGTCTCTACTCGTTCCTTTCGAAGCCGGTCATGCCGGCTAAGCCGGTCGCACGGGAGTGGCAGAGAAAGCCGAACCAGAACCAGCCGGTCGCCGATGACAAGATCGGATATGGAAGAGCTGAAGGGAAGCGGCAGCGATGGCAGTGAATAGGATGTTCGGTCGCAGTCAACGACGGCGGCTGGCCGCCGCGCTGTCTGCGGAAGGCGATCCGCCTGACGCAGCCGTTCCCGGGCTCCGTGATCAGGCTGATTTACCCACCATCCGCGGTGATCTACTGCCCGCCGCCCAGCGGCATCTTGCGGCCCTGGTTCCGACCCGGATAGCGCCGCTGATTGGCTGTTTCCTTGCGTTTTCCCTGCTGATCGGCCTGGCAGTCGCCACCGATTTTGCCCGTGAGATTTTCAGCCGCGAGTTGATTCCAGAGTCTGATCGCTTTGCAGCCAGCTTCCAACATCTTCGCAGTGGCCTCAGCTTGCAGGGGAAAGCAACGCTCGCTGGCTGGCTGACGCAAGTCTTCCTGCTGCTCGCCGCCGCCACCACCCTGGTGGTCCGCTCGATTCAGCGTCACCGCCGGGATGAGTTCAGTGGTCGGTTTCGAGCCTGGGGCTGGCTGGCCTTCGTCTGGCTGGTGGCAGCGACCGCCACGGCGACACCGCTTGGCCCAGCCGTCGCAGCAACATTTGTCACCCTCACTGAGACACCGTTTGGGCCTCACGGTCTCGGCTGGTGGCTTACCGTTGGAATCGCCGGCCTCGTGCTGACGGTGCCTTGGACGGTGCTGCAGATGCGGGAACGGCTGCCGACCGCTCTCACACTCGGCCTGGCCCTGCTGTCCTGGGCTACTGCCGTTGGCTGCCTCTGGTTTTCTACCGCCGACGTCAGGCTGCCGCTGCTGGCACCAGCGGCTTGGCTGGCTGGCAGCGGGCTGATACTGCTGGCGATGATGCTGGCAGTACGCAGCAGTCTGCGTGAGATTGATGGCCTCTGCGTTCTGCCACAGACTCGCCAGCCGCGAAAACGCCGCGAGAAGCCGTCGCTTCGGCCAGCTGCAGCCCCAGCCAAGCAAACGGACGAGGCCGTCGATGACACGCCGGAAGAAACTCCAGACTTCACCCCAGCACCGGAGTCCGAAGTTGTGACCGAAGACGACTCGCTGGAGAATCTCGCCGATGACGAGAGCGACAACGACGAACCGCAGCGACGGCTATCGAAGGCCGAACGACGGCGGCTCCGTAAGCTCGCTCGCAGCAACCGGGCTGCCTAGCGGACTGTGAATAAGGTCGACCGCCGTAGGATGCGACGATTGGCAACCCTCAAAAACACCGAGGGGTGCCTAGCTGTTGGTCGCCGCATCGAAGTGGCGGCGGAAGATATGCGTTTCCGCCCGCCGCGAGGCTGCCCGCTTTGACGGCGAGCGGCCTCTTGCCGATAGTGCTGCTGGAGGTATTCCCGTGACGATCAGAACCAGATTTGCTCCCAGCCCCACTGGCTACCTACACATCGGTGGAGTTCGCACCGCACTGTTCAACTGGCTGTTCGCCCGCCGGCATGGCGGCCAGTTCATCCTGCGAATCGACGACACCGACGAGGTCCGCAATCTCGATGCCGCCCTCGACCCAATCCTGGCCGGCCTGACCTGGCTGGGCATCGACTGGGATGAAGGGCCGCGGGTCGGCGGCAACTTCGGCCCTTACTTTCAGTCGCAGCGAGCCGACCGCTATGCCGCAGCTGCCGCCCAGCTGCTGGCCTCAGGGCATGCCTACCGTGACTTTGCCACGCCGGAGGAACTCGACACCGAACGCAAAGAAGCCCAATCCGCCGGCCGACCCTTCCTCTACAGCCGCCGCTTTGCCGCCTTTGACGAGGCAACTGCCGAGCGATTCGCCGGTGAAGGCAGGCGGGCGGTTGTCCGGCTGAAGATGCCTCGCGAGGGCAGCCTGGTGATCGATGACGCCGTCCGGGGTCGGGTGGAGTTCGCCTGGGAGCGGGAGCAGGATCATGTCATCCAGCGGGCTGACGGCTCGTGCCTCTATCATTTGGCCACAGTGGTCGACGACCACGAGATGCAGATCAGTCATGTCATCCGGGCTGAAGAACACCTCTCCAACACGCCTCGACAGGCCTTCATCGCCCAGAGCCTTGGCTATCGCCTGCCGGTCTACGCCCACCTGCCACTGGTGGCCGAACCAGGCAGCCGCACCAAGCTGAGCAAGCGAAAATTAGCTCAGTATCTCAAGAACCGTGACTTCGCCCAAGTGGCCGAGCACGGCATGCGAATCGCCCAGCAGATCGGCCTTCAGCCCGAGGCCGATACCTTCAACCCGGTGATCGTCGACTTCTACCGGGACGTCGGCTACCTGCCCTGGGCCATCGACAACTACCTGACGCTGCTCGGCTGGTCACTCGACGACCACACCGAGTTCTTCTCACGGCAGCAGTTGATCGACAACTTCTCGCTTGAGCGGGTCAACTCCTCACCTGCCGGCTTCGACCCCAAGAAGCTCTGGGCCGTTCAAGACCATTACATGCAGCAGCTGTCAACCGCCGAGAAGCTCGAAATGATGCTGCCGTTCCTGATCAAGGCGGGACTGATTCCCGACCCGGTGCCGGAGCCCGTTCGCCGGACGGTTACTGCGGTTATTGAGGTGTCGGGTGACC
>CAZKSP010000131.1:5166-7449 GCA_964555385.1 uncultured Chitinophagaceae bacterium | reverse complement strand
TTGTCATCCCTTGGCTTCATCTATCTCGCCGGGCGAGTCGCTGAGCGGGAACGAGCTTGGCGGGAAAAAATCCGGCAACTCGAAACAGATGTCAAAGGCGTCACCGACGGGGCCAATGAAGGTGGCTCGCTGAATGCTCTTGGCGCGGAGCAGAGGGAATTGCGGCGAAAACTGGACGAGATCGAGACTTGGCGGAATCGTTACTGGACATCGTCTTTATTCAAACCGCCGTCAGAAACGGCTGATGACGCAGTTATCGAACTTGACGTGAGCGGTGACACGGAACAACCGCTGAACGCTGGCGCCGAGCTTGCTATTTTTGCGTTCGAACTGGGTGATCAATTTGGCTTTTTAGGTGTCTTTGCAGTCGAAAATGTGAAGCCAGTTGAAGACAAGACGCTTCAACTCGCGATCAAGCCGCTCACAACCCCAGACAAAAGAGACCGTGACGCATGGCGACTCGCCAAAAATGAATCTGTGTTTCTTGTCTTTGAAGACCTCCCAACCGACCGCTGGGCCGCCACAATAAAGCCTACTGATGGCAAGCCAGCTGAAGAGGAAGTCTCGCTTGAACAGGGGTTGGCTGCAGTTGCTGACGGCCAGAGCCTTCCGGGAGAGTATTGGGCCGAGGTCACGGTGAAAAATGCCGCAGCCTTTGAAAACGTAAACGTAGGGACTTCGCTCGACCTTGATCTCCAGACTGCGGAACAACTTCAACAGGATGGTGAGGTGAATATCGAAAAGGTGTTTCGCCGCCGGCTGCTCGTCGATCCGCTGACAGCTTTGCGGGGCACGAGATTCGCGGAGGTTGATGTCCCTACTGCAGGCATCGAGGGAATCCGCGGAAAACTGTCTGCTGAGCTGAATTCCCTTTCGCTGATGACCGACCGGATCGGCTCCGCAATGCAGGCAACCACCCGCGAGAACGAGTCCAAAAAGCAGATCCTCGCCGCGCTTGGAAATGACAAAAAGGCCTGGGAAGAGGATATTGCATTTTCCAGCCGAGCCTTGGGCAAACTTGAAGAGCGGGTCGAGAAGACGGATGCCGATCTTGCAAAGGCCCGGCGAGAAGTTGCCCAGAAACGAATCGAACTGCGGGAATTGACAGCCCAGATCATGGCCAAAAGCAGCCTGCCAACAGAGCGATCGGCTGGCGGCGGACCTGCTGCTCGCCGGGCGGCGTTACCGTAAGAATTGCCCCTTCCAGTATTCGCCATCAGCGTGGTTTCGCCAAAAAACGCGGCTGATCGATTCCCTCGGGGTCCTCGGGTAGACTCCGACATCTCAATTCCGTGTCCCTCTGAGCCGTTTCCCGCTTGGATTCTCGCTACCAATGACGACCGCTGCCGCTGGGTTCGACACCGACACCAATCTCAAAAAAGCCGTTCACCACCATCGTCTGGCCAGCCGTCGGGGCCTTCTGGAGCGGATGTTCACCCTTTGGTTCCGAGGCTTTGTCTACAACCAGATCTGGGAGGATCCTCGGGTTGATGCCGAGGCTCTTCAACTCGGGCCCGAGTCGAGCCTGTTGACCATCTCCAGCGGTGGCTGCAACGTGCTGAACTATCTTGTTCATGAACCAAAGCGAATTGTCGCGGTCGATCTCAACTCAAATCATATGTCGCTGACGCGGCTTAAGCTGGCTGCGGTCAAATATCTGCCCGATTACGAGTCGTTCTACAATTTCTTTGGCTACGGCCAGCACAAGGACAACCTTGCCCTCTACCGCAAGTACCTGCGCGATCAGCTTGACCCGCTGACCCGATCGTTCTGGGAATCGAGCGACTGGCCTGGCCGAAAATTTGGCCCCAAGCGAATTGGTTACTTCAAGCGTGGTCTCTACGATCAGGCGAAACTGGGTCAGTTTTTCAGGGTTGTGCATGGTCTGGCTCGACGGATGAAGCGAGATCCCGCCCGCCTGCTTGCCGCTCGTACGCTCGAAGAACAGGAACAGTTGTTCGACGAGTTCTACGGCCCGCTGTTCAACAACAGGCTGGTCCGCTGGATGGGCCGCCAGCCGGTTGCGGTCTACAGCCTTGGGATTCCGCCCAGCCAACACGCAGCCATGCTCGAGGAATCAGGAGGAAACGGCCAGAAACTGTTCGACACCTACCGCGAACGGATTCGACGGCTGGCCTGCGGCTTTCCGCTGGAAGACAACTACTTCACCTGGCAGGCCTTCGGACGTCGTTACGATCACGAGAACCGTCGCGCTCTTCCAGATTACCTACGTGAAGAAAACTTCGACAAACTCCGCCGAACCGTAGACCGGGTGGAGACCCA
>CAZKSP010000131.1:0-5156 GCA_964555385.1 uncultured Chitinophagaceae bacterium | reverse complement strand
GATTGAGGAACTCTGGAGCCTCATCGCTCAAGTGGGCAGTGAAGACGCCAAGGTGATCTTCAGAACTGCGGGTGAGAAATCACCGGTCGAAGATGCCCTCACACCGGAAACACGGGCCAAGTTCACGTACCAGATTGAACGCTCACAAAAGCTGCACCTCAAGGATCGCTCTGCGATCTACGGGATGTTTCACCTCTACGAGAAGACGGGCTCGACGGAGGCATCATGACCGATCCTGCTGCCGGTAAAACATCCCGGCCGCCGGTGTCATCGTCGAACAATCGTCCGACTGGTGCTCCTGACCAGGCTGCGGCGATGGACAGCATGTACCGGTTCACCCGGCACATCTACGATTTCACGCGTCGATATTACCTGCTGGGCCGAGACCGATTGCTGGAACGGGTGGTGACTGGCCCTGATACCGCCACTCTGGAGGTCGGCTGCGGAACCGCCCGCAACCTGATCAAACTGGGCGGTCGTGCCTCCTGTGGAAAGCTTTATGGGCTCGACGCATCCCATGAAATGCTCGAAACAGCGTCTCGCAGCGTTGCCCGGGCGGGGCTTCCTCGCGGCGAAAATCCTCCGATCGTTCTGCGGCAGGGGCTGGCCGAGCAACTTGACGCTGGACGCATGTTTGGCCGTGAAGAGCCCTTCGACACCATTTTTTTCTCGTACTGCCTCTCCATGGTGCCGACCTGGCCCGGGGCCCTCGAGGCAGCACTGGCGAATCTCAAGCCAGGAGGGCGACTGCTGATCGTCGATTTTTGGGACCAGGCCGACCTGCCCGGTGTTTTCGCTGCCGGGCTGAAAAAATGGCTTTCGCTGTTCCACGTCCATTACCGGCCCGAACTACATGCAGCGATTGCTGCTCTCGGAAATACTGGTGATGCCGAGGTGCAGTTCGAGTCGATCCACCGACGGTATGCCTACATCGCCACCGTCACGAAAGCGGCCGTGAATTCGTCGCTGTGAACGCCCAGCCAGTCTGTCACGGCAGGATGAAAATAATACCGGTTGCCGTTGCGGCCTCGACCGCAGCCCCGCGGGCACTGATCGGCGGTGCCGGAATCGTCCACGGAGCACAATCACCCGGCCGGTAGTATCCCAGCGGGTAGATGCACTCCCAGGGAAGCTCCACGCCCATCTTGTAGGGCAGGGCGGGAACCGAGGCAAAGAAATGAGCCGCTGAGATGAATGGGTCGACAGCGGGGTGGTAGGAGTGGCCGTACCGCTCAAGATTCCACTGCTCGAAGTAGAGTGGCTTGTGGCAGTAGCCAGCAGCCTTCCAGGTCATCGTGGTGCTGGCAAACTGACGCGGCTGAAACTCTTCGCCCTCAAGCCGGCATTCGCAAGGATAGTCATTGCCGGCAACACCGGTGACGTGGATATCCAGATTGATCGAGTCGAGTGTGTCGGCTCGCAGTTTGCCCAGCTCTTCGCGGCAGTCCTCTGCAGAGTCAACGCAATTGCTGGCGGCATCGACAATGGCGAGATTGGCAACCAGATTGACTTCACCGGACTGTTCGCCCGTGGCTTCGTACGCGAGCGTCCGATTGCTTCCGCCGGAATGCGTCGCTTCCCCGGCCCGTTTCGCGACTTTCCTGGCGTGGTTTGAGAAGTCGTGCCAACCAGCCGCCGTCACCGACCCGGCCATCAGCAAAGCAACCATGGGACCAAAGAATGCGAGACGGAACACACCCTGGTCAGTCGGAGCTATCCATCGTGTAGTTCGGAGCTTCATGCGTAATGGCGATGTCATGGGGGTGGCTTTCCCGGACGGTGGCGGCGGATACCTGAATAAATCGGGCATCTCGCCGCAGATCTTCAATTGTTTGCGTTCCACAGTAGCCCATGCCGGCCCGTAGGCCGCCAACGAGCTGATAGACGAACACGCTTAAGGGCCCCTTGAAGGGCACCCGCCCCTCAACACCCTCAGGCACCAGCTTGTCGGCATTCCGTCCATCGGCTTGTTGGCGATATCGCTCACTCGATCCCTGCACCATTGCTCCCAGCGACCCCATGCCACGATAGGCTTTAAAGGTACGACCGTGAAAAAGCACGGTCTCGCCCGGACTTTCGGCCACCCCTGCCAGCAGACCACCGACCATTACGCAGTGGGCTCCAGCGGCGATCGCCTTGGTGATATCTCCCGAGTAGCGAATCCCTCCATCGGCAATGATCGGAACGTCGCTGCCGGCTACCTCCTGTGCAGCCTCCCAGACCGCCGAGATCTGGGGAACACCGACACCGGAGATCACCCGCGTAGTACAGATCGACCCAGGACCTATTCCAACTTTGATCCCATCTGCGCCAGCCTTGACGAGATCGCGACAGCCTTCCCGGGTTGCCACATTGCCCGCAATCACCTCGATCTCCCAGCGGCCCTTGATTTCCCGAACTGTCTCCAGCACGTTGCTGGAGTGACCATGAGCGGAATCGACGATGAGCACATCAACCCCTTTGGCAATCAGGCTTTCGGCCCGCTCAAAGTCAAAGACTCCCACAGCCGCCCCGACCCGCAGCCGGCCCTGCCGATCTTTGCAGGCATTGGGAAAGCGTTTCATCATGTCGATATCCTTGATGGTGATAAGGCCGGTAAGCAGCCCCTGACCATCGACCAGCAATAGTTTTTCAACTTTGTTGGCCATCAGGATTTTCTCGGCCTCGTCAAGCGAGACCTCACCGGTGGCGGTGACCAGTCCGGTACGGGTCATGATCTCGGCAATCGGAGTATCACCCCGTTCGAGAAAGCGGAGGTCCCGCTTGGTGATGATGCCGACCAGCTTTTTGCCATCGGTGGTGATCGGCACTCCGGAGATGTTCGACTGGGCCATCACCTCGCGGGCCCGGGCGACAGTCGCAGTGGGTGGCAGCGTGACCGGATCAGCAATGATGCCGTTGGCGGTCCGCTTTACCTTGTCGACCTCATCGGCCTGCCGGTCGACCGAGAGATTCTTGTGGATCACGCCCAGACCACCTTCCTGGGCCAGTGCGATGGCCATCGCACTCTCGGTCACCGTGTCCATCGGAGAACTGATCAGCGGAAGATTGAGGCCAATGCCCCGAGTCAGCCTAGTGCTGACCTGCACCTCGGCTGGCACAACAGCCGAAAACCGTGGAATCAGCAGTACGTCATCAAAGGTGATCCCGGTCTGCACGATTTTGCCTTCCATACGCTCTCTTCTCTCCTCAGGGACTCTGTCGAAACCGCTAATTATGCGGGGCGAGCCGTAGAACCGGCAACGGCGGAGTAATCGTCCTCGGGAAGCGGAGGCCTACCGCCCGGGAAACCGGCGCCGGCAGAAACTGTGACCTAGGGTTGACTGCCCGACGGGATTATCCCGTTGGCTCCCCCCATCGCCCCGCCCGAGTGGCGGAGCGGTCACCTCCTCCCCGGACGGTCACCGTCCCTGCCACCCATGAACCACACCACGACCTCACGCGATCCGGCTCTTCCCCAATCAGTACCTGCAGAGGCCGCCGTCGCTCGCCCTGACCGGGCAACGCTCGAGGCTCATCTTGCCCGTCGCCGCTACGGCCGCTTCAGCCTTACCGAGGCAATCCGCCCGGCCTGGCAGTCAGGGGTCATCCCCGAAGCCGGGTATCGGCATGACACCTACGCTGACGCCAGCACGGGCGACCAGCTCCCGGCTCTCGTTGCCGCCGTCTCGAGCGAGCAGCTCTTCGAAACCTTTCTGCAACTGCTTGAGCCGCTGGGCGACACCTGTGACGTCGTGATTGAGTCGTCTCACGATCGTGAGGCTGACCTGGAAACCTTCAGCCGGGAAGGGATTGAACGAGTGCTGCTCGAGAGCCTCCTGTGGGATTTCGAAGATCTCCTCCTTAATGACGGCTGCACCGCCATCGCCGTGCTCCACCCAACGGCTCCGCTGGAGGTTCAGCTTGACGAGCACAAACTACTGGTTACCTACAGCCCGGACCGGGCGACCTTTGAATGGGTGCTCCGCCGCCAGGGGCTCAATCGAAATGACGGAATGCAGGTGATCTCCCAAGGTGACCACATGCACACCTCCAGCAGCCGTTTTTGCCGCCGTTTCCAGCAGCTGGTGCAGCGACTCAACGCCGAATAAAGGCGTCTGCCCGGGCAGACGGCGAAAACTGGGCTTGAGATCAGGACGGGTTTGGGCGACCCTCCGCAGGGTTCCGATGCTGATCGGGATTGCCCTGAGAGACGTTGCCATGCCCGCCATCCGAAGGTCCTTCCTTTTCGTTGCATTGATGGCTGGGCTCTTTGCCTCGGCCTCCCGCGGCAACGGCCAACAGCCGCTCCCTCCACCGGTCAACTTCGACCCAGCCACGCCGCTGCCAAGCGGCACGGTCATCGGTCCAGCTGGACCAGTGATGCCTATGCCGCCTCCGACGCCGAGCAGTTCGGTCTTGATCCCTCCACTTGACGCAGAAGTGGTCTGGTGCCAACTGATCGATGTGACAGACGACTATTTCAAGGTCGAACAAGAGCAGCGGGTCATTTTCGCCCAGGGTATTCCAACTGAGGGCCGGATCGTGACGTTCCCACAGACCGGGGCAACGCTGCTGGAACCTTGGCGTGGCGACTCGGTTGGATTCCATGAGCGACTGGAGAGCACCCTGCAGTCAATCCGCCGAATAGCCACCGTCCGACTGATTCCCGACCCTGGTGGCTGGCGGGTTGAGGTCATGGTGCAGAAAGAATTGGAAAATCTCCGCCGCCCCATGCACGCTACCGCCGGCGGAGCTACCTTCCGCAACGACGACTCACTGTATCGGTATGGGACTCCATTGCCTGTACTCGGCCAACGCGTCGGCGATCAGCCTCGACCGGTTGCCACGCCAACCCGCTCAGCCGGCTGGATACCCCTTGGCCGCGACCCACTGCTTGAACGCCGAATGCTCGACAAGATCCTGGCCCAACTCGGCGTCGCCCCAGTTCCGCAGGGCGTGCCCTACTACCAGCCGCCGGGCTGACTTCACGGAAAGAGCCGACATCCTGTCGGCCTTTCCTTGGGGCAGAAGGATGAAAAGCCGAGGTTTTCATCCTTCTGCTGGTCTTTATTGGCGGCATCCTGCCGCCGGGTGGCAGTTGGTTGGCTCGTTTTCACTGCACGGAAAGAGCCGACATCCTGTCGGCCTTTCCTTGGGGCAGAAGGATGAAAAGC
>CAZKSP010000130.1:0-7588 GCA_964555385.1 uncultured Chitinophagaceae bacterium | reverse complement strand
TGCACCCCCTTGGAGCCCCCTGAGAGTTCCTTGGCCTTCTTCTCAGCCGCCCGTTTGTCGGCGTATTCAAAGACGGCAACTCGCTTGAGGCTGCCGTTGAAGACGCCCCAATAGGCCTTGAGCCGGACTTCCTTGACAACCTTCTTGCGAGGTGCCCGCTTTGCCGCCTTCTTGGCAACCTTTTTCACCGCCTTCTTGGCAGCCTTCTCCTTTGCGGGGGCTTCTTTGGCAGCAGCCGCTTTCTTGGTGGCCTTTTTGACGGTTTTCTTCACCGCTTTCTTCGCTGTTGCGGTTTTCTTCTTTGCCACTTTCTTTGCGGTTTTTTTTGCCATTGGGCTCTGCCAGCCTTCCCTGTTGCGGAATGGGTTGATTCGTGGTGCCGCCATCAAGTGATGCCGGTCTGTGCGACGGAACGCCGCACCGCGGGAGCAGTATAAGGCGGCCTGCTGCCGCCGCACAGGGACCCTCATTGCGGCCTATAATGGACCCCATGAGCACTTCCCATCCAACCAGCGCCGAACCAGTCTCCGCCAGCCCTCTGCCGGTTTATCGGGAGCTTGATGACCGTACGCTCGCCGCCCGCATTGAGGCCGTCCGGCAGCGGATGGGGCCGCGGCTGCTGATTCTCGGCCATCACTACCAGCAGGACGGGGTGATCGCCCATGCCGACCTACGGGGAGACAGTTATCAGCTCTCGAAAATGGCCGCTGAGCGGGCCGACTGCGAGGCTATTGCCTTCTGCGGCGTCCATTTCATGGCCGAAACCGCCGACATTCTGGTCAACCGGCCCGAGCAGGTGGCCAGCCGTGACGGTCGGCGAGTGACTGTCGTGTTGCCCGATCTCGCCGCCGGCTGCTCAATGGCCGACATGGCGGCGATCGAGCAGGTTGAGGATGCCTGGGCCGATCTTGGTGAGCTAATTGACACCGCCGACATCACCCCGGTGACCTACATCAACTCCGCCGCCAGTCTGAAGGCCTTCTGCGGCCGGCATGGCGGCATCGTCTGCACCTCGAGTAATGCCCGGGCTGTGTTGGAGTGGGCCTTTGCCAAGACCAAGCGGGTGCTCTTCTTTCCCGATCAGCACCTCGGCCGCAACACTGCCCGAGCGATGGGTGTGCCGCTGGAAGAGATGTGCGTCTGGAACCCCCATCAGCCGAGGCTGGGTGGCAACGATGCCGCCACACTTGAGCAGAGCCGGGTGATTCTCTGGCAGGGGCACTGCAGCGTGCACGCGATGTTCCGTCCGGAGCATGTCGACGCCATGCGGGCAAACCTGCCCGGAGTGCGGGTGTTGGTCCATCCCGAGTGTGCGATGGAAGTGGTCGACAAGGCCGACCTGGCCGGTTCGACCAGCTTCATCATCAAGCAGGTTGAGGCGGCTGCTCCCGGTACGGTCTGGGCGATTGGCACAGAACTGCACCTGGTCAAGCGGCTTGAGCAGGAGCACCCCGAGCAGACTATTCGCTTTCTGTCGCCAACCGTCTGCATGTGCGCCACGATGTACCGGATCGACCTGGCCCATCTCTGCTGGAGCCTGGAACAGCTGGAGGCGGGTAGTCCGGTTAATGGCATTACTGTTGATGAGGACACGGCCCGCTGGTCGGTGGTCGCCCTCGAGCGGATGCTTGAGGTCAGTGGTTGACTGCGAAGGCGTTCGCGGCCATAGCTGTCGAGGGGATTTCCTGGGCGGTAAGCAGGCTGCGGATGATTTCCTTTTGTAATGCCGCTTTCTGTCAATCGCTCTGTCAGCGGCGGTAAGGTCGCCACCGATTTTGCTTGACAGACATGGGGGACACACTACCCTCATGGGGGCCTTGGGTGGCGGAGGTCTCAGGGCATGAGCGCGAGTCAATCGCGGAACTGCAGGAATGGGGATCATGCGAGCTGATCAACAAAAAAGAACGATGCTCTCGTTTAATTTTTGGCACTACGAGGCCAGAGAGCGTTGCAGTGGTGGATTTACGCTCATTGAACTGCTGGTGGTCATCGCGATCATCGGTGTGCTTGTCGGGCTGTTGCTTCCTGCAGTTCAGCAGGCCCGCGAGGCGGCACGGCGGATCAGTTGTGCAAACAATCTCAAGCAAACAGGGCTTGGGACACAACTGTTCAACGATGTCTTTGGTTTTTTCCCTTCCGGTGGCATGGCCGATTACCCGCCCTACGGAACGCAGTCGACTGGTGGTGGCTGGGGAAGTGCGTGGACAGTGTTCATCCTTCCTTACATTGAGCAGGGCGTTTTGTATGACCGGTTTCAGTTCACTGGTCAGTCAGGTTGGGGGACGAGTGCCGGCAACAACATCCGACAGTCACGGGGTGCCTCTATTTCAAACTACCTCTGCCCCTCATCACCTGTTGGCCGTGACGCTCCATCTCCATACGCAGGCCAGCGGCCCAATCAGAACAATCATTATGTGGCTGTGACAGGAGCGGTGGGAGAAGCTCAAGGGGGCATCGCCGGCTTCTCCGAAAGCCGATACCATCGCGGAAACCCTGGTACAGCGGGCTGCTGCTCGGGAGGTGTGCTCAGTGGTGGCGGCGCGATCATTCCGGGACGGCACGACAACGGACCGGCGAATCTTGAGGATGGGAGCAGCAAAACGCTTCTGATTAGCGAGCAGAACGACTTTCTCATCACCCAAAACGGCACACAGGAGACCTGGGGCACCGGGCTGCTACACAGTTGGCAAATCGGCTGGCATTCTCCGAGCCCCTCCTGGAATGGCGGACAGACCGATGCCCGGGCCTTCCAGATGACGTCAATCAGGTACCGGATCAACCAAAAGGATGGTTGGCCTGATGCACCGGGTGACTGTGGGCAGACGGGCGTCTGTCAGAACGTCGGCACCAACATCCCGCTCAACGCCGGCCATGCTGGCGGTGTAAGTGCCCTGATGGCAGACGGTAGTGTGCGGTTTTTGAATGAAGACATCGCCATGACCACCCTCGCTGCGCTGGCCACCCGGGACGACGGCCAGAATATTTCCTCCTACTGAGCGAAAGGTGGCAGCTGATGCAGATCCTGAACACCTTCCTCGGTGGTCACCAAGATCGATGGCTTCCGCGCACCATGCTGCTGCTAATTGTTGGGGCAGGGCTTGCAAGTGGCTGTGGCCGGGCCCGCACCCAAGCAATGCGAGTGCCGGTCAAGGGCAAGGTGCTACTCGACGGTAAACCTTTGCCCAGCGGCCGAATTTCATTCAACGCGATGAACGGCGAACCGCCGGCAACCATGCAGATTCAAAACGGTAGCTATGCCGGCCCAGCGATCGTCGGCCGCAACCGGGTCATGATCACATCGTCGAAGTCCTCCTCGATGAAGAAGACGATGGGTTTTGATGGCCCGGGTTACGACGAGTCAGTTGAGGTCAACATGCTGCCGGCCCGCTACAACGTCGCCACGGAATTGGAAGCGGTTGTTGCCGAAGGCGTCCAGGAAAACAGCTTCGATTTTGAGCTATTTTTGGAGTGAATTCGGAATCTGGCTGGCTGTTATTAATGCCATCTTCGGTTCCGCGGCCCGCATAACGGTGCGGTGACGGCACGCCACCAGGTTGCCTTTGGCTCAACAGCCGAGGTGCCGATGCCAGAGACGCCCGAGGCAAAGAATTCCAAGGCAGGTGAACTGCCGTTTCCGAAGCGATACGGTGGGCTTGTCACTGCAGTTTATTGGGTTGGTAGCGACCAACCTCACTCACCCAATCCAGCCAAACCTGATGATCGGCAACCGGCTCAATTGCCTAACGTCATCGGCATCATCTCTTCCAACTCCAAGACGGCATCACCAACTCCACACAGCTTCACCATCACCGCTCATCATCGTTTTGGAAAGCACCTCATGTTTGTAGGCACTTCTGAAAAACACCAGTTTTTCGAGTAGGATGGTAAAAAAATGGTATGGCCACGTTGGCACCTCGTAGTAAGAGAGCCAGATGAATCAAGACGGTGGGTCCGAACCCCTCGGCTATTGCACGAACGTCCATCCTTGCCGCTCGCTCGACGATGTCGGCCGCATGCTCGCTGGGCCGGCTGCGGCGGTACGGGACCAGTGCGGCTTCGACATTGCCGTCGGCCTCTGGCTGCCGGCTGCGGTGATGGCCGATGTGGCGGCTGATCCCGGGGCAATTGACCAGCTGCAGGGCTGGCTGGCCGAGCATCGTTTCAGCTGTCACACGCTCAACGCCTTTCCTTTTGGTGACTTTCATTCAGAGCGGGTGAAGGAACAGGTTTATCTGCCCGACTGGGCTGATGTCCGCCGGCTCGACTACACCCGCTCCTGCAGTCAACTGCTGGCCGGCATCCTGCCCCCAGAGACAGCGGGTAGCATTTCAACGCTTCCGCTGGGCTTTAAGCAGGTAGAGCGACCAACCGACTTCCTCGATCAGGCAATCGGTCAGCTGCTCACGCTGGCTCACGACCTCGACACGCTGCGGCAGGAAACTGGCAAAACCATCAGGCTGGCGATTGAGCCTGAGCCCTTCTGCCTGCTTGAAACAACAGCCGAGACGATTGCCTTCTTTGAGCAGCTCTGGCAGGCAGCCGCTGCGAGCGGCTGCGAGCGGGCGGCCCGCGAGCATCTGGGGGTCTGCTATGATGTCTGTCATCAGGCAGTGGAGTTTGAAGATGCCGCCACGGCCGTCGGCCAACTCAAGGCAGCCGGCATCCGAATCAACAAGGTGCAGATCAGCTGTGCCATTGAGCTCGACCAGCCAGACGATCCAGCGGCCCGCCAAGCCTTGGCGAGCTTTGCCGAGGCCCGCTATCTCCATCAGACTTTTGCTCGGCAGGCTGATGGTAGGGTGACGCGAGCAGTGGACCTCACTGAAACGCTTGCCCTCAACCCGCCAGCCGACTGGCAGGGAGCCGATACATGGCGAGTGCATTTTCATGTGCCGGTCGACGCCGAACGGCTCGGCCCACTGAGCACGACCCGGGCTGAACTGGTGCGAGCGCTCGCCGCGATCGGCCAGTTGCCCTATCGACCGCATCTGGAGGTTGAAACCTACACCTGGCCGGTGCTGCCGGGAGTGACTGCCGGCGACGTCACCGCCGGCATTGCTCGGGAACTGCTCACCACCCGGTCCCTGCTGGATCGGGTCCGATGACGGCCGAGCTCTTCAGACTATCGAGGGCCAGGCCGGTCGTCATGCCACCATTCTGTGAGCCAGGATCACGGCTTAATCGATCTGGAGTGCGGTCACTGGGATGACAGCCAGTTCGTTGGCAGCATGGCTCTTGTGGGTGTAGCCGACATAGAGCCTGCCATCGTGCTCAACCGCATAGGGATAACTGAAGTCGATCCCTTTTTTCGAAACACCGGGAGTTTTTTCCGAAACTGAATGGCGGATCACAAAGACCTTGCTAAACGCTGATTGGCCAGGCTTGCTGACGGCGATCGTCAGTGGTGAGCGGCCGCCGCCAGTGTCGGCTGTCGTTGTGCAGACTAAGTACCGCTGTCGGGTCGAAAGAACACCAGCGTAGGGCTTGCTGGTCGCCATCGGGAGGTTTGAGATAACGGCAGGGGGCCAGCTTCGGCCCGCATCATCGCTTCGAGAAACCAGTGCCAGCGGTTTGGCTCCATACCGGGCGATATTGGTGACCCTTCCGCCATCAACGATCACCGTCGACTCGCCCCAGATGTTTCCCAGCCCAGCTGCCGGCGGGATCACGATGAGATCCCACCTTGTGAAGTCATCGCCGTGGCTGATCGCTACCGCTGGTAGGTTGCCACCCGAAACCTGCAGACCGTTGGCTACCCGAAAGCCGGCCATGATCCAGTTACCGTCTGGGGTTGGCTGAGGTTCCTGCATTGGCCAGAAGCCATCCTCGACAACCACACCGACGGGCATCCAATGTCCAGTTGCCTCATCGAGCCGATAGCCGCGGGTGTGGGTTCGCTGAAAGCGGTCGTAAAAGGCTCCCATGAAGGCCCAGAGTTGGCCGCCGTGTGACAGGAAAACACCATGGCTGACGCCGAGGTTGCCCTCACCGGCATCAATCACAACCGGCCTGCCCCAGGTTTGACCGCCATCGTCGCTGACCCGGCAATGGGCTTCTTCTGTCGGCGTGTTCTCGTTCCCCTTATTGAATCCGTATGAGGCATAGAGCCTGTCCTTGTGCCATGCCAGCCCCACACCCAGCGTCCAACGGCAACCGTCTGTATCAGGCCGCTCGGGCTTGATGATGGAGAAAGCCACCTCACTAAGTACCTGGCCTTCAGCCGCTTTCGGCAGCGTTGCAGCCGAATCCCAGAGCGTCACGGGCTCAGTTGCTCTGGCGAAATGGTGCCAGCTGCCAAGTATGGAAAGGCTGCACAAAACAAGCACAATTGATCGTGTTGTCATAGCTTTCATTTCTTTCAGATCAGGGTAGGGAGCTGTTGGATCTTACTTGTCAGAAGGGGCTGCCTACTGATTGAAACCGCCGACAGTTCACGTTTGCCTCCCATTTCCTGCGGCGGTACGGCCACTCGTCACGGGAACACCGGCGACGCAATGCGAACAAGGAAACGGTTGAAGACCAGTGGGTATGCTGCCTTAATACGTATTTGTTGCGTCGGTGCGTCATCCCTGCAGAAACAATCAGCAAGGTTTTTCAATGTCTCCCTGGCTTGCCCTCGCTCTTGCCATTGTGGCTGAGGTGGTCGGTACCAGCTTCCTCAAGGCATCGCAGGGGTTTACCAGACCGCTGCCGATGTTGGCGGTGGTGGTCGGCTATGGCCTCTCCTTCTACTTTTTGTCACTAACGCTCGAGACGGTCCCAGTTGGCATCGCCTATGCCGTCTGGTCGGGGGTGGGACTGGTCCTCATTACGGCGGTGGGCTGGCTTGCCTACGGGCAGGCACTTGACCTATCTGCCATGATCGGCATGGGGCTGATTCTGACCGGCGTACTTGTCCTCAATCTCTTTTCGCAGGCGGCCGGACACTGACTGGCGATCCGTTTGGCTCGACTCTGGCAAGAGTCAGAAGAGCCCATTGCTCGAACTGCTGGTGGTTTAGAGTCTTGCAGGATTGACCGGACTGGCTGGTGGACGCCCCTCGGCGGCAGCCTGAAGCCGGTGCCGCAGACCTGTGACTGTTGCCTCGATCTCGGTCGTTGGTTCGACGGCCAGATTGTGAAACTCGTGTGGGTCGGTTGCATGATCATAGAGCTCCCGCCCCTCCTGTCCTTCGTTCCACTCGGTGTACCGCCACTGTTCAGTACGGATGCTACGACCCATCACCTGGCTTGGGAGGCGTTCGTCAGCGGGACGAAGCACTTGGGAGAAGGCCTCGCCACACCACTGGTCGTTCGGCAGCGACGGCTCCTTGAGCAAGGGCACGAGGCTGCGGCCGGCGAGCTCTGCATCATGCGGCAGAGGGAGTGCGCACAATTCAACAAGAGTGGGGTAGATGTCAACAAACTCCACGATCCGGTCACAGGGGGTGCCGCAGCCAGAACTCCCCGGCACCAGCATGATCAAAGGTGCCCGAGTGCTCTCTTCAAACAGGGTCCTTTTCTGCCAGATCCCCCCATGTTCTCCAAGGTGATAGCCGTGGTCGCTCCAGAGCACCACGATCGTCCGGTCGGCGAGATCAAGTGTATCG
>CAZKSP010000129.1:0-7593 GCA_964555385.1 uncultured Chitinophagaceae bacterium | reverse complement strand
AACGAGACCGGTGGTTCACCTGTTTGAGGCCGCGGCCCGCCAAAACTGCTGAACCGTCCACCGAGGTTTCGCAGCACCTTGCCATTTTCCAGTGCCGTTCGGATCGCCTCCTCGAGGCTAAGTTCCCAGATCTCATCAAAGTTGGAGTTCGAAAGAGTCAGAGGCTCCAGCGTGCCAGCTGCCTCGTCAAGCGGATCCTGACAAGAGTCGGGATACTCGATCTTCTGAACAGCTCCGACGTAGTGTGAAAGATCTCCGTCCTCAAAAAAGTAGAACGGCTGACGCGGCGCACACCCGCTGGCAACGATCGCGATGCCGGTGGCGGCGGCCCAGAGTTGTCGCAGCAGGCTATTCACGAGGGGATTCTTAGCTGTTAGCGGAATCGATCTCACCGGGGAGCCAGGCTCCAAAACGTTTCAACAAGCTGCCGCTGCGCCCTGGAGGGAAGGCGTCCCAGAATCGGTCGCGGCCGGATTCGGCCGCGGTTCCGTTGATTCCGTAACGAGCCTTCGTGGTCCGGCCCCCCCCGGGCCGTCCCCGCTGTTTCGCACACCCCAGGGCGCAGCGACAGCACAATTGGTATCGACGCCATAACCCGCAAACTTGCGTCAGCCGTCAGTGTTGCGGCAG
Source organism: uncultured Chitinophagaceae bacterium (assembly GCA_964555385.1). GTDB lineage: Bacteria > Planctomycetota > Planctomycetia > Pirellulales > UBA1268 > UBA1268. The sequence continues at coordinate 6,963 of CAZKSP010000129.1, read as the reverse complement.
ATTTTTGGAAGGTTGGGTAGTTACAGATGACCGGTACGGCCATCGTCTTGACTTAGTTACCACAGGCTTCCCATCTTGTAGCTGGACAAACCGCGCCGCGGCGGTGGGAGTCGCCTCCACGAGAGGCAGGCCCGCTTCAGGCCCCAGCACACTCAATGTTGTTGCCAACGCATCAGCCGTGGTGGCGTCAGCAGCGATCACGGTCACGCCGGTTGAGCCAATCACACCCAGACCGGTTCGCGGATCGACAATATGGCTGTAGCGAACCCCCTCGATCTCGACTGCCTGGAAGGCATCACCAGAGGTCGTAATGGCCGCATTCGTCAGCGTTAAAACCAACGGCGGCGGCACCTTCTTACCCGCAAGACCCGACTCGCGACGGCCCAACGGGTCGATTTCAATTCGCCAGCCAGTTGTCCCAGGTGGCTGGCCAATGACGCCAATATCACCCGATGCATCGATCATCGCGACGGTAATTTGCCGCTGCTGAAGGACCGTCAACGCCCGGTCAATCGCGTAGCCCATGCCAATTCCACCCAGGTCCAGCCGCATTCCATCTGCTCTGAGCGCAACCTTCTTTTGTCGGGGCTCAAGGTCGAGCTTGGCTGGCCCAACTGCTCGCCTTGCCGTCTCTAATCGGTGCTGAGCCGGCAGCCGGCCGCTCCGGCGGGCACGCCGCCAGAGGCTGGTCAGCGGTCCGATGGTCGGGTCAAAGGCTCCACCTGTGGCATCCCGTAAGGCCACCGCCCGCGTGAGGACCTGCCAGAGGTCGTCACTGACCTCCACTGGCTCAGGGGTGGGAGCGGCGGCCGACAACTGCGAGAGTTCACTCTCCGGCAGGTAATCAGAAAGAATCTGCTCCAGCCGCACCACCTCGTCGAGGGCAGCCTCGATGGCGTCCTCAGCAATCGTCTGCGAGGCCGCATAGACACTTACGGTCCAGTTGACCCCCATACTCCGGCGGCTCCCGGCATATCGCTGGAGGCCCTCATCAGCCTGTGAAACACCGATGAGACAGCTCACGATCGCTGGGACCAGCATGGCCAGCCGGTTCCCGGCTGAAGGTCGGCTGTGGGTTCGGTAGACTAAAGCTTTATATGGCGATTGCAACTGAACGCCTTTGATTTGAAAAAAGAGGTGCATGTCGTGGAACCACCCGTCGAGATCACATTTGACTGCACGCCGCTGCGGAGTTTTCCCCGGCTTGACGTTCCACTCGACGCCTCGCCTGCCTTTCGCCAGCGGGCCGAGCGGCTCCAGACGGCGATCGCCCGCCACGGCACCCGGAACACCTACTATCTTACCGATGCTGGCTGCGTCTTTCGGTTCACCAACGACCCCGAAACCGGCTGGGTACGCTTTGCCTTCGAGGGAACCGTCATCACCGATGAGACTGATAGCCGCACGGTAGGCAGCGACCTGGCAGTCTGTCTCGACACGGAGACCTGTGACTGGCTGACCCAGCCTGCGGTCGAATGGCTCAAGCAAACGGTCTGCCATGCCGTCGAGACGGAGTTCAACCGCTACATCGCTGTGGGTGATCTTTCTCAGGCAGTTGCTCGACTCGAGCGGGAGCAGGCTGCCAGTGATGCGGCCGGTGGTTTTTTGGGGATGAACCTGTGAGCAGCTCTTGCGGCATCTGCCCAATCTGCAGTGGCCCGACCCACGAGATCAGGGCCAAGCTGCACTGCCGACAGTGTGGCGCCATCCTTGAGACCTGCTGCGAGGGAGGGCCGATGGCTCCCCGACCATCCACGCAACCACCAGCCGACTCACCGGCGCCACCCGCACAGCCCGACGATTTCAAAACGGGCTGAGTTTCCTGATCAGGAAATCTCGATCTTCTGGGGTGAGTCTCCTTGCAGCGCAAGGACTGGCGATCCACCCAAGGCTGCGGCCGATGCAATTGCAGTTCCTTCCTCGCCCGAGGTGACTGAGCCGAGCAGTCAGGACGGAATGGCAATCGAAAGGTAGCCGAGCCGTTGGCCTGGAAACGGTTCCGTTTTTCATCCGCACAGCTTTCTATCAGGAGGTTTCCGTGAAGATGCGATTGAGATGGCGATTCCTGCCGTGGGTTGCGGCAGTTGGGTTCTGTGCGGGCGGCGGGTTTATCCGCGGCGCCGATGATCCAGTACTGACCGCCGGCTCGATCCAAGCTGGTGAAGCGGCAGCCCCTGTTACCGAGTCGGCTAAAGCGATGAATGGGGAGGAGGCCGGTCCGGCCTGTACCAAGACCGTCAAGTGGTGGCGGAACGTGACTGAGATGCGGGATGTCGAGTACACCGAGTGGACCACGGAGGAACGGACACGGACCTACACCGTAAAGAAGCGGGTGCCCCGCACCGAGCAGCGGACGCGGACTTATACCGTTATGGTGCCGGAACAGCGGACGAAGATGGTCGAGTACACCGTCAAGATGATGGTGCCGGAGACCCGTACCGAGGAATACCAGGTGAAGGTGCCCTACACCGAGAAGGTTGAGAAAACGTACACGGTGATGGTGCCCGTGAAGGAAGAACGGTCAACCAGCTGGATAGTCAAGGTGCCCTACACCGAAGAGGTCGAGCAGACCTACACGGTGATGGTGCCCATGAAGGAAGAAAAGACCACTTGCTACATGGTCAAGGTACCCTACACCGAAAAGGTCGAAGAGACCTACACCGTCAAGGTGCCGTACACCGAAGAGCTCACAGGTGTTCGCAACGTCGTCAAGCGAGTGCCGGTCAAAACCACCAAGACGGTGACCTGCCGGGGTGGCCACTGGGAGACCGAGGTCAAGGAGATCTCGGCCAACGGCAAGTACGACGCCGCGGGGAATCCCTGCTGCCCAAAGACGGTCTGCTGCCGGAAGTGGGTGCCAACCTGTGAGAGCCGTGAGGTCGCAGTGACCATGTGGAAGTGTGAACTAGAGGAGCTGCCCTATACCTATCATGTCAAGAAGTACCGCGAGGAAGAGCGAACCCGCACCAAGACAGTTCGTCGCTGCCGCGAGGAGGAGCGAACCCGCACATTCTGCGTCACCAAAATGGTTCCGGAGACCCGCACCAAGACGGTCCGCATCAGGAAGTATCGGGACGAGAAGCGGAACGGCAGATACTGTGTCACGAAAATGGTGCCTGAAAAGCGGACGAAGGATGTCTGCGTCAAGAAGTGCCGCTGTGAGACCCGCACCCGTGATGTGACGGTCAAGAAGTGTGTGCCCGAGACGCGGACCAAAGAGGTCTGCTACACGGTGATGGTGCCAGAGGAGAAGACCTGCACCTATGACGTCACGGTCTACGACACGGTCTGCGAAGAGAAGACCAAGACCTACTGCGTGCGGGTGCCCCAGACCGTCACCAAGCAGGTGCCGGTGACGGTGCGGCGCTGCGTTGAGGAAGAGGTCGACCCCTGTGACGCCTGCAACGCCTGCGGGAATGCCTCGGGCTCAGCCCGGGGCGACAAGGGCCTCTGCCGACGGTGCCGCTGAGGCTGCGGAAAGAGTTGCTGCTGAACGAGCTTTTGAGGGGGGTGGACGCCCGGCGTCCACCCCTGGCTCTTTGGTGTATCCTCAAATGACACCCGTGGGAGTCCCGACGCATGCAGTACTGGTTGATGAAGAGCGAGCCGGCGAAGTTCTCGATTCAGGACCTCGCCAAGGTTAAGAAGAAGACAACCTGTTGGGAGGGGGTGCGGAACTACCAGGCCCGCAACTTTCTGCGGGCAATGAACAAGGGGGACCGGGCGATCTTCTACCACTCCAATGCCACGCCCCCGGCAGCGGTCGGCATTGTCGAGGTGGTCAAGGAAGCCTATCCCGATCACTTCGCCTGGGAGGAAGGCCACCGCTACCACGACCCCAAGGCCTCACCCAAAAACCCAATCTGGTCGATGGTCGACGTGAAGCTGGTCGAGATTTTTCCCCGTGAACTGCCACTGGAAGAACTCCGCAGCACCAAGGCCCTCGACGGCCTTGAACTGCTCCGCCGGGGCAGTCGGCTCTCGGTTCACCCCGTCTCCGCCGCGCACTTCAAGGTCTTCCAGCGGCTGGCCGCACGAAAGTAGAACGCATTATGGCCTGCCAAATTGAGGCCGCTCGACCTGCATCGCGGCCCCACCACCAGCCACTACCGCCGAGCCTCAGCTGGGTCGAAGAAGAACTCGACGCCCTTGCCACTGCCAACCTGCTGCGACCGCGGCGGCTGCGAAGCGGACGGCAGGCAGGCACAGTCAGCCTCGATGGCCGCAGCTTCGTCAATTGCGGTGCCAACGACTATCTCGGCTACGCCGGTGACCCGCGGCTTGTAAAAGCAGCCGCGAAAGGAGCCTGCGGTGAGGGCGCTGGTGCCGGAGCGAGTCCACTGGTCAGCGGTCATTCGCAGATCCATGAGGCGCTCTCCGCGAGCCTGGCTGATCTGCTCAGCGCCAACAGCGCCCTGATCTTTCCCAGTGGCTATGCGGCCAACACCGCCACCATTGCCGCCGTGGCCGGCCCGGGTGATCTGATTGTCAGCGACGCCCGCAACCACGCCAGCATCATCGATGGCTGCAGGCTGTCACGGGCAGAGGTGGCAATCTATCCGCATCGCGATGTTGCAAGTGCTGCCAGACTGCTGGCCACCTCAGCAGCCCGCCGACGGCTGCTCGTCACCGACAGCCTATTCTCGATGGACGGCACGATTGCCCCGCTGGCAGATCTGGCCCAGTTGGCAGCCGAGACAGGCAGCATGCTGCTGGTCGATGAAGCCCACGCCACCGGCCTGTTCGGTGGGCGGGGTAGCGGTCTGGTCGAGGCGGCGGGGCTCGAAACAGCTGTGGCCATCCGCACTGGCACCCTGTCCAAGGCGCTCGGTAGTGCCGGTGGCTTCGTGGCCGGCCATGAAGGGCTGATCGAGTTCCTGCGCCACCGAGCTCGGGCCTGGATGTTTTCCACGGCCCATCCGCCGGCTGCGGCAGCAGCTGCCTGCCAAGCGATTGAACTGATCAACACTGAGCCACACCGTCGCGTGGAACTCATCCAGCGGGCGGCGGCCTTTCGGCAGCGGCTAACCGACGCCGGGCTTGCCATTGGTGATGCGGCTGCCCAAATCGTGCCGGTCATCCTCGGCCAGCCAGACCGGGCAGTCGCGGCATCGGCAGCATTGGCTGAGGCCGGCTTCTTCGTGCCGGCGATCCGGCCACCCAGCGTGCCGGAGGGTGAAAGCCTGCTGCGGGTGAGCCTCTCGTGGCTGCATGATGAAGAGACCCTCGAACGTCTCGCCAGCGCTATCATTGACCATGTCTGCTGAGCCCGCAATCATCCCGCCGCGGTGGTGCATCATTGGCGCCGGCCCCTCCGGCCTGACGACGCTGAAGAACCTGCTGGCCTGCGGCATCGATGCCGAAATTCTCGAACGTGAAGACGATCTGGGTGGCAACTGGTATTTCGGGTCGGCGACCTCGCGGGTCTTTGCCTCGACTCGACTGATCAGTTCGAAGTCACTGACCGCTTTTACCGACTTCCCAATGCCACGGAACTGGCCGGCCTATCCCGATCACCGCCAATGCCTGGAATATCTCCATCGGTATGCCGACCACTTCTGTCTCACACAGAAGATCCGCTTCGGTGTCTCGGTGAAGGCCGTCACACCGGTACTTGATACGGCCGGCCGCCGCCGGGGCTGGGAAATCTCAGTTGCTGAAGGTTCGCCACGCCGGTACGCCGGTATCGTGCTGGCAACGGGCCATAACCATGTGCCACGCTGGCCACAGGTGCCGGGTGCATTTACAGGACCGCTGCTGCATGCGGCTGACTACAAATCACCAACGGTGCCGGTGCCCCTTGCCGGCAAACGGGTGCTGGTGATCGGCGGCGGCAACTCCGGCTGCGACATCGCCGTCGAAGCCTCCCGACATGCGGCCCACGTCTTCCACTCGACCCGGCGGCACTACCATGTGATCCCTCGCATGGTGGCCGGTCGGCCCGCCGATCTCCGCGGCGAGCGGCTACTGAAGATGCATGCCCCACTCTGGCTGCGGCGACTCATCGGTCATCGGGCAATTGCCCGCACGATCGGACCGCCTCGTCAGCACGGACTGCCGAAACCGGACCATCTGATGTGGCAGGCCCACCCGGTTATCAACGACCACCTCTATGCCCAGATCGACGCCCGGGCAATCAGCCCGCGACCCGATGTCCAGGCATTCGACGGTCGCCAGGTGTGCTTCCGCGATGGCAGCCGCGATGAGGTTGATCTCGTCATTGCAGCGACCGGCTACCAACTCACCTTTCCCGGGATTGATCCGCTTCTCCTCAATTCCCGTGACGGGCTCCCCCAGCTTTATTTGCACTTATTGCATCCTGACAAAACCGATCTCGCCGTTGTCGGCATGATTCAGCCCGACAGCGGCCAATGGGGTATCACTGATCTTCAGGCCCAAGTCGTGGGCCGAATGATTCTCGCCGACCAACAGGCAACCCAGGCTCAGCGCTGGCTGGCCCGGCAACGCCAGCACCAGCCACGGCTCTCACCAATCGACTATCTCGACTCGCCCCGCCACGCTCTCGAGGTTGAACACTTTCGCTACGCAAACCGGCTGCGACGACTGATCTCCGGCCTCGACCGCCGGCTGCGGCGAGCGATCAATGAGCACAGAGAAAACTGGTGAATATTGGCTTCACCAACTTCCTGCAAGACCAGCAACCGACCACTCATGCTGCCAGGCGACGGTGGATCTCGCGATCGGTCAGCAACCGCTCAACTCGACTGCGGATGATAGCCGGATCGACCAAGAGGTCAGATTCCCCAACACCCTCGACCGGGTCGAAGTGCCGCCGATTCACGGGCGTGGCAACTTCAAGGTGATGCTGCAACAGGCGGTGGTGGGCAATCTCAGCGAAGCAGGGCAACACTCGAAGTGGTGTGCTAATTTCAACGGCCACTGCACCAGGCCGGCAGAACATCAGGTTCGTCAGGCCGGCCCCATGTGGACCGACCACACACT
>CAZKSP010000128.1:4546-7597 GCA_964555385.1 uncultured Chitinophagaceae bacterium | reverse complement strand
GCTTCAACCGCGCCTCCTTCAACTTGGAAAAGTTTGAGGGCAACTCCAGTGTCAATGGCCTCAACAATAATGTCGGGAGAAAAAGACGCGAGTTCATGGCAGTTGAGCAACTCAGAAAGCCTCCAGCCTGCGGTTCCCATGAATTCGAGCAGTTTGTCGTGAGGTGGGCCGTTGATTCCTGCTTCAACAGCACCATATTGCACGGTGTGCGGAAGTTTGCCTGATGTCGGATCGACTCTGAAGTATAGGTCGGAGGTGGCTTCCGCGCGTTGCGTCGCCGTCCACTGACGACGCGGTTCGTTTGAGTAAAGGTCCCAGCGAAACATGATGTTCGCATGGTGGTCCTTCAGCGTTTCTGTCTCGACCTCACCACTGTTAGAAAACTGGCTTGCGAACTGCTGCTGGGCACATAATTGCCAGTGGTTGTGGTGCACAGGGAGTCGGCCTGCATAGTGCAGATTTATATCGGCAAACATTTTCTGAACGTTGGCAAAATCAAAGGCTGTCCAGTGTTCGTTGAGGTATTCGTGGGCGACGTAGTGAGGGTCAGCATTCAGTAATTTATCCACCAATTGTGCCGCAAGCGGTTGGTCGTGAAACAACGGGACGTCTGCCTTCCGCAAGTTTTGCACTTCTTGAAGTGCAGCCGTGACCCGCTGCGCACTGTTGCCAGTGACTTTGTCACTGAAGTACCTGAGCAGAGTCCTAACGGGGAGCAGACTCGCCCAGCCCGGCATGCAGTTGTAGGTAACTTCGACGAGGCCGCCGGGGTTGAGGTGCCTACGAATGATATCCAGGATGCAGCGGCGCAACTCGGGGCTGACCCAACTGAAGACACCGTGAAGCGTGATGAAATCGAACCCGCCGATATCGTCCGGCAAAGTGGCAAAGTCGGCACAATGTATATGGAGGTTGTGAAGGTCACTCGCGTTCGCCTCGACCGCGATGTGATCGGTGTGAACCGGCATGAAGTCAATTGCTGTGAATTGACCCTTGGGGTTTGCTGCGGCCAAAGCCAAAACAGTGCTTCCAAAGCCGCAGCCAAGCTCGAGATACGAGAATTGCCTTTGAGTCTTTGGAGGAGCGATTCCGTTGAGTGAGGCAACGTATTGCATCTGGGCCGGGGCCATGGCCGGATAGTAACTTGGAAGGTAGGCCACATCGGTAACGTAGCCATCGGAAATGAGGTTGTCGTGCTGAGGCATAGTGAATGACTGTTTTGGTCTAGTTGAAGCGGTTTTCTGGCCAGTCCGGTTCGATTATCGCGTGCCGCTGAAGTACGGTTTATGGTATTCTACACGTTTCGAGGAGTTGGTTGTCGTGAGTTACGACGTGGACGGTCGCAGCAAAGTCCTGAGCGAAGAATCATTACGGCCAAGTGTGCTTGACCGGTTGCTCGATGATGCGCCCACCACCCAGCAGGAGCAGCCGTGGCAGCGGCGAACCGTTTTAACGAGCTTGCGGGAAAGTGTTTGTAGAGATCTACGCAATCTTTTGAATTCCCGCCGTTGGCTTCAGTCAATCCCGACGCAGTTTCATGAGGTTGAGGCGTCGCTGGTCAACTATGGGCTCCCAGATCTCCAGAGTATGGAAATCCGTGAGGATCACGCAGCGCAGCATGTCGGGAGACTTATAGAAGAGGTTGTGCGAAATTTTGAGCCACGACTCCACGGAGTCCGGGTTTCACCCGTTGAAAATACTCAGGAAGGACGGGAAGTCATGCGGGCCCTTCAGTTTGAGATCGAAGCTGTTTTGGTTGTCGAGCCACTGAAAGAACCGGTTCTCTTTACCTCATCGTTTGATTCGAGCCGTGGTGAGTTTGCAGTCGAAGGAGAGTGATGAGCAGCGAGATGCTTCCCTATTACGAGCGTGAATTAACGCTGCTCCGCTCACTCGCAGCTGAGTTTGCTGAACAACACCCCAAAGTGGCGGCTCGTCTCGAACTTGGCCGAGATGGTTCACGCGATCCACATGTTGAAAGGTTGCTGCAGGGGACAGCATTTTTGGCGGCCGACATCCACAAGCGGCTGGATGACGACTTCCCGGAACTGACGAACACGCTCCTTGACATGCTGTGCCCACACTACCTGAGGCCAGTGCCATCAATGGCTATCGTCGAGTTCGGCATCGATCAGAAGCAGGCAGCGCTCACCTCGGGGTATAAGGTACCGCGCGGAACCGAATTGGAGTCGGAGCGAGTCGACGATGAGCAGTGTGTCTATCGGACCTGCTTCGATCTTCAGCTCTGGCCATTACGGATTTCTGCGGCGTCCCTCGTGCGCGCCCCCTTTCAATTGCCGGTTGTGCCGCCACCGGGCACGGCTGCAGTCTTAGGAATGACTCTCGAGACCCTGTCACCTGGGGTTGAGATTGCCAAAATGCCCTTGCGGGATCTGCGATTTCATCTTCATGCTGACGCTGGGCAGTCTGTCTTTGCTCTCTATGAGCTACTCCTGACCAAGTGTATCGGTATTGTTGTATCAGCTGGCCCCGATGACGATGCGGCAGTAGTTCTTTCTCCAGAACATCTCAAAGCGGCCGGCTTTGCGGACGAGGACGCTGCGTTGCCAGAGGAGTCCCGGGGGTTTTCAGGGTATCGACTTCTGACTGAGTTTTTTGCACTTCCCAGGAAGTATCTATTCGTTGAACTCTGTGACCTGCCGCAACAGGTGATAGGTCGCCTCGGGCCCAAACTTGAGTTGTCGTTCCTTCTTTCTACGACGACACCAGACCTGGAACAAATCGTGTCGCCGAAGACATTCCGTCTGGGTTGCACCCCAATAGTCAATCTCTTCCGGCAAACGTTTGATCCCCTAACAATCGACGGCACAAAGTCTGAATACTGCATCACGCCGGACGTCCGACGTCCGCGAGCGGTTGAGATCTATTCACTTGAGTCGGTTCATGTCAGTCATCCAGGTCAAGCGGAAACAGAAGCCCGACCATTTTTTCAGCTGATGCCGGGGTTTCAGTTGAGCGGTGGCCTAGTGGATCCTTCACTCCGATGGATGGCCCAGAGACGTATGCACCGGGAGCCCCGGCCGGATGGTC
>CAZKSP010000128.1:0-4536 GCA_964555385.1 uncultured Chitinophagaceae bacterium | reverse complement strand
CCTTGTGGATGCTGCCAGTGATCTTTGGCTGACCCTCATCGACGAGACAGCTGGGCAACTCGGGTTAGCCGGCCTGACCGTTCACACCAGCGGTCTTTGTACCAATCGGAATCAACCTAGTCGTCTCCCGTTTGCAGTGGGCCGTCCACGCTTGGCCATTCGGAGTGGCATGGGCCCAGTTGGTTCAGTCGAGTGCCTTTGTCGGCCAACGTCAACGGTTCGAGTGCGTCCGGGGCGTAACGCTTCTTGGAAACTACTGTCTCATCTTTCGCTCAACTATCTTTCTCTCGCCGGGGATACGCCAGGTGTTGCCGCTCGAGCGCTTCGCGAGATGCTATCGCTCTATCTTCTTGATGATCTTGATGAATATGAACAAAAGCGGCGCTGGATCGATGGTATTCGTGAGGTCGCGGGCCAACGGGTCGCTGCCCGGGTAGGCAGTCGAGCGGGAAGCGTTTGCCAAGGAGTTGAGGTGCGAGTTGAACTCGATGACGAGCACTTTGATGACCATGCCGATTTTCTTTTCTCAAGTATTCTTGAGCGATTTTTTGCCGCTTGGGTGAATATCAACAGCTTTACACGCTTTGTTTCGACTTCACGGCAGCGTGAAAGTCGCAAGGAACAATGGCGTTGGCCGCCGAGGGCTGGCTCAAAGGCACTGCTATGAATGAAGCGGATAAAGGTGATGAGTCGGTGCGTTCGGTGCAGGCAGACAAACTGCTGACAAGATTATTAAAAGTGCCAAGGCAATTTGAGTTTTTTCATGCTGTTCGGCTCCTGCATCAATTTCATAACCGACAGAGACGTGCTGGCCAGACCCAGCCACAAAGCAGTCACGCTACACGGTCACCTTCTTCGGGCCTGCGTTTTCGATCGTCAACGAACCTAGACTTTTCAAGTGGTGCAATTTCGGAGATCGCTGTCCGGCATTCGGAAGCGACGGCAGGCGGGGATGAAGAGGATGCCAATAGCGTTACTGATCTCGATGTAGAAGTGACTCATTTCGGGTTCATCGGGCCGTCAGGAACCCTTCCCCAACATTACACGGATCTTGTAATTTCCCAGTATCGGAGGTTCCGAGATAAAACGCTCCGCCGATTCCTCGACGTTTTTCTGCATCGTTTTACCGATCTGCTCTGCCTGGCTTGGGGGAAATATCGTGGGCACATCGCCTATGAAAATCTCCGTATCCAGCGAAATAGGTGTGATGTCCCACGGGAAAATGATCAAGAAAGTGATCCGCTAACGGTCTCACTCAGTTCGTTGATAGGGATCAACACTGAGAGGGACATGGATCATCTGCAGATTCCGAAAGATGCGCTTCTGTATCATGCTGCTCACCTCCTACGGCGGCCGCGGACGGCTGAGTCGCTAGAGAAAATGGTCGGAGACCTACTGTCACTTCCTGTAAAGATAGTCCCGTTTGCTGGTGGATGGCTATCGCTCGCGGAGAGAGACCGGACACGACTAGCAGGTGGTCTGTACCCATCCGGTCAGCATGCTGTTCTCGGACAGACAGCAATTGTCGGGAGTAGGATATGGGATTGCGCGTCGGCCTTTGAGTTGCGAATTGGACCACTTTCAACCAGTGAATTTACAAATCTATTGCCAGGGCAGCCGCGGCTTAGGGCGGTTGAAGAACTTTTGCGGTTTGCGGTTGGGTCTCAATTCAGTGTCAAAACACGGCTTATTCTCGCCGGAAGTGAAATCCCGGGATGCTGTCTGGCAACTCAACATCTGCCGTCAGCGATTCAGCCTCAGCTTGGCTGGTCTTGCTGGCTGGCGCCTCCTGGCCGCAAGTCTGAAGACCGTGATGAAACGGCGTTTGAGGCTTTCGTGTAGAGCCACCGATGTGGTCCTTGCAAAGGGTTTTTGGTGTAAGTGTGCCTGTCGTTTATTTTCCGTAGGGAAATTGCAGACAGATGATGGTTGCTCTGGATGGCCCTCGCGTCCAGATGCGTTAGACTATTGGCGGATTCTCAAACGCCACGATGTTCGTGGGTGGGGTTGACTTCCGTGCAAGGAAAAGAGTGTTTTCATTATGGCAGGTCTTGATCTCAAGGGACTGATCGGCAAGTTGAACCCGGTGTGTCAGCGATCACTCGAAGCTGCTGCAGGGCTATGCCTTTCCCGTACAAACTACAATGTCGAAATTGAGCACTGGCTGATCAAGCTTCTTGAACAGCCTGGCAATGAGCTGTGTCTGCTGCTCAAGCACTTTGAGATTGATCAGGGAAGTCTTCTGGCAGATCTGACGAAGACAGTCGATCGGTTCAAAACCGGCAATTCTCGTCCGCCGATGCTTTCTCCAGAAGTATGTGATCTCATCAAAGAGGCGTGGCTGCTTGCGAGTGTTGACCACAACGACTCCGCAATCCGTGGGGCTTGGCTGCTTTTAGCGCTTCTCTCAAATGAGTCGCTTTCCCGACGTGCCGTCGCTGCTTCCGACGAATTCCGAAGAATTGCGGCTGACGTTCTCGCCCGTGAGGCGTCGCGGATTTTCCCGCGGTCAACCGAGTCGGACTTCATGCCAGGCGCACAGGCCGCAGAGGGACCCAACGCGGCGGGGGAGGGGGCTTCTGGTGACGCCAAAGGGCCAACGAAAACCCCTAGCCTTGATCAGTTCACAATCGACCTCACGGCACGGGCGAAGGCGGGCAAGATTGATCCGGTTCTCGGCCGCGAGGCAGAGGTTCGGCAGATCGTCGATATTCTTACCCGACGCCGGCAGAACAACCCAATTCTTACAGGGGAGGCTGGTGTCGGAAAAACTGCAGTCATCGAAGGGTTCGCCCAGCGGATCGCCAGTGGCGACGTGCCCGAGCCTCTGCAGAATGTGCAGCTTCGAACTCTTGATCTCGGTTTGCTCCAAGCAGGCGCTGGTGTGAAAGGAGAGTTTGAAAATCGGCTCAAGGGCGTCATCGAGGAAGTGAAACGTTCGCCAATACCGATCATCCTTTTTATTGACGAAGCCCACACGATGATTGGAGCTGGCGGGCAGGCGGGCCAGGGCGACGCAGCCAATCTCTTGAAGCCTGCTCTCGCCCGCGGCGAGCTTCGTACTGTCGCAGCGACAACCTGGGCAGAATATAAGAAATACTTCGAGCGAGATGCGGCTTTGGCACGCCGATTCCAGGTCGTCAAGGTTGAAGAGCCAACTGATGCAATGGCCTGCCGAATGCTTCGTGGTATGGTCAAAACGCTTGAGGAACATCATCAAGTGACGGTACTTGATGAGGCAGTTGTTGATGCGGTTAAGCTATCACGTCGATACATTCCAGGACGGCAGCTACCCGACAAGGGGGTAAGCCTTTTGGATACGGCCTGTGCCAAAGTTGCAATTGGTCAAGCGGCAACGCCGCCAGCGATTGAAGACACGAAGCGAAGTATTGATGCGATCACGGTTGAGTTGGAGATCCTCGAACGGGAACAGGAAACCGGCGCAAATCACGAGGAGACTTTGGCCGATCTGCGATTGAAAAAGAGTGAACTGCAGGCCCGCCTGGCTGACTTAGAGAAGAGGTTCGCCGAAGAATCTGAATTAGTGCAGCAAATTCAGTCGGAGCGGAGTGCCTTATTGGCAGCAGTAGCATCAGCCGAGTCCACAACGGAGTCCACAAGCAGTGAGCTTGTGCCTCGCCGCGAGAGCCTCGTTGGTTTGGAGGCGAAGCTTAGAGAAATCCAAGGGGATTCACCTCTTGTCAGTCCGTGTGTTGACAGCCAGACCATCGCGGAGGTGATTGCGAGCTGGACAGGCATTCCTGTGGGCCGCATGGTGTCTGATGAGATTCAAGGGGTGCTTGATCTGCAGGTCCGGCTGGAGAAACGCGTTGTGGGGCAGTCGCATTCACTCGCCATCATTTCCGAACGCATTCAGACAGCCCGAGCAGGGCTAACAGACCCGAAACGCCCTACCGGAGTTTTTCTGCTCGCTGGCACAAGCGGAGTTGGCAAAACAGAGACCGCATTAGCGCTTGCCGAACTCTTGTTTGGTGACGAATCAAACATGACTACGATCAACATGAGTGAGTTTAAGGAAGAACACAAAGTATCATTGTTGATGGGGTCACCACCCGGCTATGTCGGATATGGTGAGGGTGGCGTCCTTACCGAGGCAGTCCGTCGTCGTCCCTATGGCGTGATCTTGCTTGATGAGATGGAGAAGGCGCATCCTGGTGTTCAGGATATTTTTTATCAAGTATTTGATAAGGGCACGATGACGGACGGCGAAGGGCGAGTAATTGATTTCAAGAACACAGTAATCATCATGACAACCAATGCGGGCACTGATACCGTCATGAGAGTCTGTGCGGACCCTGAAACGCGGCCCGACCCAGATGCCCTCACGGAGACGCTGCATGATGACCTGCTGAAGCATTTTCGCCCAGCCTTTCTCGGCCGTTTGACGGTGATCCCCTATTATCCGCTTGAAGACAAGATTCTCGGAGATATCTGCAGACTGAAATTGAAGGCGATTGGTCGGCGACTGTTCGAGGCGTATAAGGCGGAAATGACATGGTCGGACGAGGTTGTGCA
>CAZKSP010000127.1:0-7602 GCA_964555385.1 uncultured Chitinophagaceae bacterium | reverse complement strand
AGTGCCTCCTTGGGGATAGCTCAACTCTGGCAGGACGATGAATCCCGGCAGGTTTTGGTTGATCCGGCCTAGGCCATAGTTGATCCAACTGCCCAAGGCTGGGTCACCACCAAATCGATTGCCACAGTTGAACTGGTACAACGCGGTGGGATGGTTCACGCTATCGACCTGACAGCCCCGATAGAAACAGAGTTCGTCGGCAACCGTGGCGAGTGATTCCCAGTTTTCAGCCATGTCTGCACCACTTTGGCCGACACGGCGGAAGCGAAACGGGCTTTTGACGTAGTAGCGGCTGCCACTCTCCATTGCCGATTTCTCTGCCCCTTTCCGAGTGAACCTCTCGAGGTGGCGGCGGTCGAGGGCGGGCTTGGGGTCGAAGGTGTCGATGTGCGAAGGCCCGCCCTCCATCATGAGAAAGATCACCTGTTTGGCCCGAGCAGGGTGATGCGGGCCGGTGGAGACGCCCGTTGCCGCCGAAGCCTCTTCGGCCAGCAACGCGGTCAATGCAACACTTCCCAGGCTGCTACCAAGGCCGTAGATGAAGTCACGACGGGTTGGCGCATGCAAGGTCTGGTCGCCAGCACAGGGAAAAGTTCGTAGCTTTGAGCGGAATGGCATCTCGTGAAGTGGCCTTCGTCAATGATGTGCTCGGTTGGTTAGTCGACGGTGATGAACTCGTTGCTGTTGAAAAGTACGAGGCAGACGTTGGCAAGTCCTCGGGTGCGGGCGTCACAGTCGGCAGGTTGGAGATCGGGCACGAAGTCGGCATGGGCTGGCAGGTGCTCGAAAAAGCTGACCATCTCGCCGGTCATCTCCTCGATTACCGTGCGTTGAATCTTGAGTGGTAGGTGCTGTCGCGGATAGTAGACCGAGGCTTCAAGCTTTGTGAGATCCCGCCAGTGTGCCAGGCAGGCAGCACGTTCCGACGGGGTCGGCGTCCGGCTCAAAATCCGCTCAAAGCAGCGATCGACGGCCTGCTCGTCCTTGGCTTTAGCCGCGAGCAGATCGGCCGCGAGTGCCAGTGAGCGAGCAAGCGTGTTTTCGCCATTCAACAGGCTGAACACCTGAGGCGTGACGGTACTGGTATCGCGGCGTTCACAGGAAAAGTCAGGTCCCGGTTTATTAAAAACCTCAAGCATGGGGTCAGACAGCCCCCGTAGCTTGAGTCCATAGAGCGACCGACGGTGCCGCTGTTCTGGCAGCGGATTCGGTGTCCAGGCGGCGGCCACCGAGCCCATTACCGTTCGCGGCTGGAAGGCAACCTCGGTGTTTATTTCAGGCCGGTTTGGGATGCCTCCAACAGCTCGATTGAGTTCACCACTGGCAACCAGCATGGCGTCGCGCAACTCCTCGGCAGAGAGTCTACGGGAGCGGAAGGCGGCGAGGTAAATGCCGCTGGGATCAAGTTCTGTAAGCTGCCGTGGATTGGGGTGGTGAGTGCTACGGCGGTATGCGGCACTGCTGAGAATTTCGTGATGGATGGTCTTCAGTGACCAGTTCGACTCAATCAGCCTCGCCGCAAGCCAGTCAAGCAGCTCAGGATGTGTGGGCAGTTTGCCGGTTGTTCCAAAGTTGTTGGGGTTCCCCGCCAATGGTTCACCGAAATGCCAGAGCCAGAGCCGATTCACGATCACCCTGGCGGTGAGTGGGTTGTCGGGGTGGCTCAGCCAGCCGGCAAATGCTCGCCGTCGGCCGTCAGCGGTGGTGGGTATTTCGGTGCTGCCAATGCGGGCGGCTGACAGCACGCCAGGGCTGACTGACTGGGTAGGCGCAAACGGATCTCCGCCTGCCAGTATGCTTGTTTCTTCAATCGTTCCGTCCAGCTTGGTCGGGAGACGTAGCGGTTTCGATACCTGCTTGAGTTGTGGGGTAGGACCGCTGTAGACCGCTAGCGCAAACGGCTCATATCGTTCGATCGACCAGCGCAGCCGTTCGATTTCCTTGCGAGCAGTCCGTGCCAGCTTCATCTCGGTTGTGGTGAGGCCGATATGCCGGGGGGGAAAACGGTCTTCGGGAATCTTCTGGGCAAGCATTTGGCGACGGGCTGCGAGAAACACTTCGCCGGCGGCTGCCCGCTTGTCAGCCTTTTTGACCGCCTCTTCCCAGGCGTGTCTGTCGCCATCATGGTCGCCAAGCCAACTGGTGGCGGCGTTGAGTTGAAGCCTGTCGATACGAGACAACTCTTTCTCATAATCAGTGAGTTTGATGGTGAGATACTGACGTTCAGAGAAGCCCTCAGTGTTTTCCCGAGCGAGAAACGGAGCGGCGCGTTCAGCCAGTTGGGTTGTCGCAAAAACAGCCTGGATGGCGTAGTAGTCACGGGTTGGTACGGGGTCGAATTTGTGGTCGTGGCACCGGGCGCAGCGGAGTGAATGGGCCAGAAAGGTCTCGCCGACGCTGTTGGTGATGTCGTCAAGAAAGCGTTGTCGGGCAATTTTTGGAACTTCCATCCCAGTCAGTTCCCAGGGGCCCATCCGTAAAAAGCCGGTCGCGATGATGCTTTCCGGGTCGTCTGGATTGAGTTCGTCCCCTGCGATCTGCTCTCGCACAAACGCGTCAAATGGCTTGTCATCATTGAAAGCCCTCACGACATAGTCGCGATATCGCCAGGCGTTGCCCCGTTCGTAGTCGTTGGCAAAACCCGCAGAGTCGGCGTAGCGAACCACGTCGAGCCAGTGCTGGGCCATCCGCTCGCCATAGTGCGGGCTCGCCAGAAGCCGCTCGATGACCGCCGTAGTGGCGGCCGCATCGGGCCGCGGGTCGAACAAAACTGCTTCTACTTCGGTGGGTGTCGGTGGTAGCCCGATCAGATCGAAGCTGAGGCGTCGTAGGATCGTGCGGCGATCTGCTAGTGGCGCGACGGATAGCCCAATCGGACGCCGAGCGTCAAGGAATGCATCGACTGGTGTACTGCTTCGGGAAGCCGCTGGGGCAACAGGCTTTTTGACAGGCTGGTAGGCCCAAAGCCCTGCCGGATCGTATAGCCGCTCGTCCCATTCAGGTGAAAGGCCGCCAGAGGTGGCGACCTGGATACCATCTTCTGTCGACCAGTCGGCCGCAAACTGTTGCTGAATGAAGGCGATTCGCTCTTCGTCAGGCCAAGGGGCGCCCCCGGCCACCCAGTCTTTCAGCCAGTGAATTTCCTCTTCCGAAAGTCGATCAGCTTCTTTCGGTGGCATTGCGGAAAAATCATCGTCGTCCCGGCGGACTGCACGGATCAGCGGGCTGGCGTCTGGAGAACCTGGAATAACGGCAGGATGGCCGCTGTCAGCGGCCCGACTGATGCCGGCCGGATCAGTCAGAATCAGACTGCCTTCGATCCTTTCGGCTGTGTTCCCGTGGCAGGCACCACAACGCGCAGCCAGTAGAGGCCTGACGCGGCGAACGAAAAGTTGTTCGATTGGGCTGGCAGCCACCGTCTCAGTCGATGGCTGATCTGGATCAGTTGCCTGCAACGGAAGCGTCACCAGCAAACAGATCACCAGGCAGCAAGTCATTCGTGTTTGCTGTCGGCTCATCATCTGCAATCTGCCTATCTCAATGGACGACGTTTCCACTCCCCGGCATGTTGACTGCCAAAGAAGAAGCAGTATGCCATTTAACTGCTGCGGTTACACAAAACTGGTCGGCCGGCCCTCTCCGAATCCTGGTAGGCGAAAAGATGTTTCAGCCGTCGCCCAGGGCCTCTCTGAGTTTATCGAGATGCTTCGGGACCGCGAGATACGGATCTTCGGCAGCTTCGTACTCGAGGGCCAAGAATCCCTGGTAGCCGGCATTACGAAGCAATGCAATGACGCGGTGGGGATCGGCAGGTTCTGCCTCGCCCCCCTTCTGGCGACGGATCTCTACCTTGTACTGCACATTCACAGCGTAGGGAGCGCAGCGGGCAAGATCGTTGTAGATGTCGTCGGAGTGAAAGTTGCCGGTGTCGAGATTAACGCCAAACCACTCGCTCTTCACGGCTCGAACAATTTCCAGCAGTTGGTCGGCGGTGGTGACCAGTCCACCATGGTTTTCAAGCCCAAGCATGACGCCGCGTGTGCCGGCGTAGGCAGCGCAGACTTCCAGCGACTCGATGCAGAGTCGCTGGGCCTCATTTGGAGTGAGTTCTCGTGGAACCGGACCAGCAAAGACGCGAATGTGGGGGATGCCAAGTACGGCTGCTCGGTCGATCCAACGTTTCACATCAGCAATTTCACGCTCACGGTCTGCTGCCTTGGCAAGAGCAAAGTTGTTGCCAACCGCCGTGCCGCTAAGGCCGATCCCCCGAAGAAATGCCTGACGACGAAGTTCTGATAAACCCTGGTCGAGTATGGCAGGGTTGAAAAAATAACTGGTCAGCTCGGCAGCATCGAAACCAAGGTCGGCGGCAAGGGTGATAAAGCTCGACATTGAGAGGGCACGGTCAGGATCGGCTGGCTGTTGAACCTTGCCGCGTATCCAGCCAAAAAACTTTCGAAAACTGTATGCGGCCAGCGATAGTTGCAGCCGCGGTGGGCCGGGGCGGTTGAATGGCTCTATGGCGGCCAATCTGGAGGCCACAGCGGCCGATGTCGCACCAACAACACTGCCAGCAATTGCCTGAAGAGATTGTCTTCGAGTGGTTTGCTGTTGAAAGTCCATAGATTTCTAGGCTCCTGAACAGAGGTTGAAAAATTCTGGTAACCCGAACACTCAATTCAGGCGGCGGCGGACTATTTCCCTCAGGCTGCTAGACGCGAACGGGCAGCCGTGGCACCATTGTTGAAAAGCACCTGCGAGCATGATGGTTTACCGAGGGAGAAACAAATTGTCTGGAAAGCATATCAACTTATTTCTCTTCCTTAGCCTCGTCTGGCCAGTCTTGCCGCAGCTTTCGGCTGCTGAACGTCCGAATGTTGTGCTGATCATGGTCGACGACCTTGGCTTCGCCGATTTCGGCTGCTACGGCAGCGAGATTGACACTCCCAATGTCGATCGACTGGCAGAGGGCGGAATGAGGATGTCTTCCTTCTACAACACGGCAAAATGCCATTCATCGCGGATCTGTCTGCTGACTGGAAAGTATCCATTTCAGGCAGGGAATGAATCCATGGATAAGGCGGTAACCGCCGCCGAGGTGATGAAACACAATGGATACTTCACGGCGATGGTCGGGAAGTGGCATCTTGACGAGGAGCCTACAGACCGTGGCTTCATGCGTTATTGGGGACACTTGTCGGGCGCAACGAATTGTTTTCGGGGAGATGACACATTTCGACTCAATGGCGAAAAGTGGTCAGACTTCACTGAAGACTTTTACACAACAGATGCCAATATCGACTTTGCGATTCAATTTATTGATGAAGCGATGGACTCCGGCAAGCCATTCTTTCAATACATCGCCTTCAATGCGCCGCACTACCCGCTGCAGGCGAAAAAGAAAGACGTGCTGAAGTACGACGGACGTTTTGCGTCTGGCTGGGACGAAATTCGTCGCCGACGGTATGCAAAGCAATTGAGGCTGGGGCTGATCTCAGGCGAGCATGCGCTCAGTCCACGTCCAGATTACATCCCGGCGTGGAAGGATTTGACGAAAATCGAAAGGCAGTGGGAAGAAGATCGCATGGAAGCCTTCGCTGCCATGGTGGATTGTGTGGATCAGAATATTGGTCGGTTGGTGGAGCACCTCAGGGATCGAAAGGCGTATGCAAATACGCTGATTTTGTTGTGTTCAGATAATGGTGGCTGTCCGTTCGATCGCACCCGGGGAAGAGAATCGAAGCCTTGGGATGCTCAGTCGTACTGGTGCTACGACGTTGGCTGGGCCCATGCCAGCAACACACCGTTCCGGTGGTATAAGCAGAACCAGCATGAGGGCGGGATAGCGTCACCACTTATCGCACATTGGCCTGCCGGGCTGACAGGGGAGAAAGGAAGCATTAGCCATCAGCCAGGGCACCTCATAGATCTGCTGCCGACTTGTATTGAGGTGACGGGGTCGACTTATCCAAGCGAATATGATGGCAAGCAAACGACGCCACTTCAGGGTCGGTCACTTGCGCCGATGCTCAGAGGTGAGCAGTCCGCGGGCCACGAATGGCTGTATTTCCAATTCGCTGACAACCGTGCGATTCGCAGGGGTGACTGGAAGGCCGTCACAGCCCGAGGTGGACGATGGGAACTGTTCAACCTTGCTGCCGACCGGACCGAGTTGGATGACTTGGCGGATAAAAATCCGGACCTGTTGGAAGAACTCAAACTGCTCTGGCACCGTGTCGCAGCGACAATCGATCATGCGCCACAGCGACTGCGAAAACCGGTCAAGGATGATCTGCAGACGTTCCCGCCAGCACAGATGACTCAGCGGAACACCGGTCAGAGACCGCGATCGAAGTGAGTCGTAAGAAAAAAAGAGTGACGAGTGGTGATGCACGTCATTCCGCCTTGGGGACTGGCCGGGACTGAGTGGGGGTTTAGGGGCAACACCCCAAACCGCCCAAAACGACCCCCAAAACACCCGAAGGACCCAAAAAACGGCGAAAATCGGCGTAAGCTTCAGGCAGGAATCATATTATAGAAGAGAAGCATTCATTCCTGCCGTCGTTGCGTCGGTCATTTCGGCCGAGGAAGCTGAAGCCGGTCGGAAGAGTACGGGAAAATGTTATGCACAGCCGCCGCCGTTTCGTCATTCGCTCGCTGGGGGGCTCTCTCGCATTGCCCCAACTGGTTTCCTTGGCAGGTGAGCCGCAACCGCCGGTGCTTGCGACCCGTGGCGGGGGTGTTGGGGCGGCCCGATTTGTCGCAATCGGAAATCTCCTCGGGTTCCAGCGGAATCAGTTCTTTCCGGAGACGAAGGGGGAAAAATTCGAGGAGACGACGCTCCTCAAGCCGCTATCTGCCAACCGAGAGCGGCTCACCGTGCTGCGGGGGCTCGACCATGGCCTGAAGGGCGGGCATTTTGCGGTCCACACGTTCTTGTCAGGGGTACTGCATCACGAGTCAAAGCACCGGCCTGACGGAAACGTGACGATCGACCAGTTCATTGCTGATGAGATCGGCCGGCAAACTCGATTTTCATCACTGACCGTTGGCTCCGAAGGCGGAATCCATGGTGGCTGTCAGATAGCCTGGACCAAAGCGGGAGTGCGGGTGCCCCCTATCACCGGCCCGGCCGAGCTCTTTGAGAAGCTCTTCGTGACCGAGTCGGCCCAAGAACGGCAGGCAGCGGCCCGAGCCAACACGGTGCAGGGATCGATCCTCGACACAGTGCAGGAAGAGGTGTCAGGATTGGCTCGGTCGATTAACGGTGCTGATCGCCAGCGGCTCGACGACTACCTCTCAGCCGTTCGTGACGTCGAGAAGCGGGTTCAGGCTCGGCGTCGCTGGCAGGACCAGCCCAAGCCTTTGCCTACGCTCGATCGGCCGGCCGACCGCAACTTCGTCGATGACCTGCCGCTGCTCTACGAGCTGATCGCGCTCGCCCTCCAGACTGACTCGACGCGGGTAGCGACTTTAGAAATAGGTGGCAGTTTTCTGCCGCAGCATCTCGGAATCGACAAGTCGTACCACAGCCTCTCGCATCATGGGAATGACGAGGAAGCGATCGGTCATCTGATTACGTTGGAGACCTACCAGCTCGAA
>CAZKSP010000126.1:0-7638 GCA_964555385.1 uncultured Chitinophagaceae bacterium | reverse complement strand
GGTCTTTGATTATTTCGTGCTGGCCACCGGGTCCAGTCGCCGTCAGATGCATGCCCTGGCTGATGAGGTTGAGCGGATCATCAAGGATGAGTTCGGTGATACCAAGCGGGGTATCGAGGGCTATGACGAGAGCCGCTGGATTGTGCTCGACTATGGCGACGTTGTGGTTCATCTGTTTGATGCCGACGCCCGCGAATATTGGGATCTTGAGCAGCTCTGGAGTGACGCGGTTCCGGTCGAGCTGCCCACGGCGGCTGGGGATGGGGCAACAGCGTGAAGGTATCCGCAGCAACCACCGATGCGGCCGGCGTCACCGACTTCCGGGCAGCGTTCCGCGACTGCATGGCAGGTGTGCTTCAGTCGGCGATGAGTGTCGACGGGTTGTCAATCGAAGCCAGCGATATCCCGGCCCTGCTTGAGCAGGTTCGTGAGACAGCCGACCCCAAGTTTGGGGACTACACCGCGACGCTGGCGATGCCACTGGCCAAACGATTGGGAGCCAAGCCACGCGATCTGGCCGAGCGGCTGATTGCCCGGCTCAATGCCGATACTTGCTTTACGCGTTTGTTTGATCATGTCACCGGGCCGGTTGGCCCAGGCTTTATCAATGTTCGGGTTCGAGATGATGCCCTGGCTTGCGGGGTGGCCACTGCCTGCGGTGATGCCCGACTGGGGGTTGTGCCGGCTGCCCAGCCCGAGACGATCGTGCTCGACTACTCCTCGCCGAATGTCGCCAAGCCGATGCACGTCGGCCACATCCGCTCAACGGTGATTGGCGACGCCCTGGCCCGGATCCTGCGGTTCCGCGGCCACCGGGTCATCACGGACAATCACCTGGGTGACTGGGGTACGCAGTTCGGCATGATCCTCTGGGGTTGGAAACACTGCCGTGACGAGGCGGCGTACGCTGCCGACCCGACCGCTGAGCTCAGCCGACTCTATCGTCTGGTCCGCAAGGTGGCCGATGCCAAGCCAGAAGAATTGGCCGCTGATCCAGAGGCAGCAGCCCTGGCGGCGGCCCATCCCGAGGCGGGCCGCGAGGTGCTGCTTGAGACTGCCAAGCTGCATGAGGGCGACACAGAAAACCGGCGGCTCTGGGACGAGTTTATGCCGGCCTGCAGGCGGGAGATTGAGCGGATTTACGGCCGGCTCGATGTGACCTTTGACCACACGTTGGGAGAGAGTTTCTTTCAGCCGTTACTGGCCGACGTGGTTGCGGACCTGACTGCTGCTGGGCTTGCCCGCGAAAGCCGTGGGGCAATTGGTGTCTTTCTGGATGGGCAAGAAACGCCGCTGCTGATTCGCAAGGCCGACGGGGCGTTCTTGTATGCGACGACTGATCTGGCGACCCTTGCCTGGCGGGCGGAGCACTGGCAGCCCGACCGGATTCTCTATGTGGTCGACCATCGGCAGAGCCAACACTTTCAGCAGGTCTTTACCACTGCGCGAGCCTGGGGCTGCCGGGCCGCCGAGCGGTTGGCGGCCATGCAACTGGTCCATGTCGCCTTCGGCACTGTGCTGGGCGAAGACGGCAAGCCGTTCAAGACTCGGGCAGGAGCTGCTGTCGGCCTGGAGGCCTTGCTCGACGAGGGTGTCGAGCGGGCGTTGGCGATTGTCGGGGAAGGCGAACACGTTCGGCAGGGGATGGACGAGGCCCAGCGGCAGGAGGTCGCCGAGGCGGTTGGCGTCGGGGCAATCAAGTACGCCGATCTGTCGCAGAACCGCACGACTGATTACGTCTTCAGCTTCGATAAGATGCTTGAGCTCAAGGGGAACACCGCCGCCTACATGCAATATGCCGTCGCCCGGGTCGAGGGCATTGCCGGCCGAGGCGGCATCGACCGCGAGGCCCTCCGGCAGCAGGTGGCAGCCGATCCGGCGAGCATTGAACTTGCCGACCCACGAGAGCGGCGGCTGGCATTGGCGGCGTTGCGGCTGGCGGCGGTGCTTGAGGACGTGGAAGCCGACTACCGGCCCAACCTGCTCACCGGGTGGCTCTTCGAACTGGCCGGCCTGTTCTCAAGCTTCTACGACGCGTTGCCCGTGCTCAAAGCCGAGGGGCGACAACGAACCACCCGGCTGGCCCTCTGCGACCTGACCGGCCGCACTCTGCGACAAGGGCTCGAACTGCTTGGCATTCGGGTGCCGCTGCAGATGTAAGCCCCGAATTATCAGGGCAAAACCAAGCTCGAAAGTTGTTTGGCGAGTGAATTGCCAAAGGTCGTTGAGAGCCCCGGCGGTCCCGCTCGCTGGTGTGTCTATGAGCGGCTCGATACGATCAAGAGTTGCATGAGGATTCCACTGAACCATCGCTGAGGCGTCCGCATGGCAGTTTCACTCACTGGAAAACTCCTGGTTGCTTCCCGCGATCTCAGCGACTCCCACTTCTCTCGGACGGTGGTGCTCTTGCTCCATCATGATGATGAGGGGGCGTTTGGGTTGGTCATTAACCGCCGCAGTTCCGTGCGGCTTTCTGATATTTGGAGCCGGGTGGGCGAGGGGACCTGTCCGCACGATCTTCCCGTGATGGTCGGCGGACCTGTGGAGGGGCCGCTGGTGGTGATGCACACCAATGCGATGCTGGGAGAAATGGAGGTCGCCCCGGGTGTTCATTTCACCTCTCAAAGGGAACACTTCTCTGCTCTCCTCCAACAGGCTTGCGAGCCACTCAAAGTTGTAATTGCTTCATCTGGCTGGTCGGGAGGCCAGCTTGAGAATGAACTTGCCGAAGGCGCGTGGGATGTTGCCGACGCGACACGGGAACTCATTTTCGGCGATGACGAAACTCTCTGGCAGCGGGTAAGCCGTCGCATTGCCGATCAGCGGCTAATCGAAAATCTCGGCATCAGGCATGTGCCGGTCCGGCCGTGGCATAATTGAGGACGAATATCGGGTGACTCGCCCGTCGAGTTTCATTGGTGAAGATATCGCACCGCCGCATCACGGTGAGGTGTCGGAATAAGCGACGCGTAACGGCGGCAGCGGATCTTCCAGCACGCCCTGCACCCGCCGCCAGAGCAGCAGGCCCTCAACCGCCATCCAGGCTTCAACGGCTAGCATCACGACCGCGACCGCGACGAGTGCCAGGCTGCCACCATCCATCCAGCGACTGATGTTGATGCACAGGGCCCAGGCCGGCATTGCCAGCATCAGGATCATCGGGAGGGTGGCGACGAACGTCGGCAGGCCGCGGCGGCGGAGGTAGAAACTGATCACCATCAGCGACAGCCCGGCGAGCAACTGATTGGTCGCCCCGAAAAGCGGCCAGAGAATGAGACCGCCGGTGCCGAGATTGGCCACGCTCCAGTCCTTGCCCGGCGCGGGCAGCAGAGCCAGCAAAAAGGCAGTGCCGACGGCAAAGAGGGTCGCCCCGTGGGGTGTGGTCAGCCACGTGAGTGGCAGGGCCAGCGGGCTGGGGGAGCGACTCGCCCCGGTGCCCCCCGGAAGCTTGGCTACCAGCGTCCCCGCCAGTTCTTGCACAACATATCGCTGCAGCCGGGTGGCGGTGTCGAGTGTGGTGCCGGCGAAACTCGCCACCAGCACGCCGACGAGGGCTCGGGCCATCACCGCGTCAATCCCGAGCGACTCCAGTAGATTGCCTGAGCCAACAACGAAAGCGGCAATCGCCTTGCCGCCGGTGACCCCCCTCCAGTCGCCATAGAGCTCTCGCCAGAGGGCAGTGCCGGTGAGGCCGGGATATTCTTGCGGCCAGCCGAGGCCAATGCCTGCCCCCACCGCCACAATCACGAGGACTGCCAGAAAAGCCTCCAGCAGCATCGAGCCATAGCCGACCGCCCGGGCATCGGTCTCGCAGCGAAGCTGCTTGCTGGAAGTGCCGGAGCTGACCAGGCAGTGAAACCCGCTGACGGCGCCGCAGGCGATCGTGACAAACAGGAAGGGGACGACGGGTGGAGCGTTGGTGGGGTGTAGGTCGATCAGCGGCGCGAACATCTCCAGCGGTGGAGCTGGGGTACCCGTGGCGATGGTGGCGGGCCCGATGAATGCGGTTGCCACCAGGCCGGTCACAATCAGACCGAGGCTCGAGATCAGCTGCAGGCTGTTGATGTAGTCGCGCGGCTGCAGCAGCAGCCAGACCGGAAGCACGCTGGCCACGTAGCAGTAGGCCAGGAGAATCGCCACCCAGAGCCAGATTGGCCAGCTGGCCACAGTGCCGTTGATGCCCTGAACGAGCTGCCCGATCGAACCGCCGGTCCAGCTTGTGCCGGGGCAGCCGGCGCCCAGCCAGACAGTGGCGTACATGGCTGTGAGGGCCGCCAGGCTGGGGACGAGCAGGTTTTTACCCTGCCGATGCACCCGCAGCCCGATGGCCACGGCAATCGGTATCTGCAGGAAGACCGGCAGGATCGCCTCAGGGAACTGCAAAAAAACGCTGGCTATCACCCAGCCGAAGAGCGCCAGCACCACCCAAAGAGCAAACAGCAGCAGCACCAAGAACAGTAGCCGCACCCGCGGGTTGAGCAGTCGTCCGGCGACTTCACCGATGGTCATGCCGCGGTTCCGCAGGCTCACGACCAGAACTGCCATGTCGTGCATGCCGCCGATCAGAATTGATCCCAGTAGCACCCAGATGAGGGCCGGTCCCCAGCCCCACATAATAGCCAGGGCTGGCCCGACAATTGGGCCGGTGCCGGCGATGCTGGTGAAGTGATGGCCGAAGACAATTGCTGGCGGGGTGGGCACAAAGTCGCGGTCGTCCCGCAGCATCTCACTCGGCACCGGGGCCGCCGGGTCGAGCCTGAAGAGGCTGCCGGCCAGCCAACGGCCGTAGCCGAAGTAGCCCAGTAGTAAAGCTGCCGCGGCCCCTAGCACTAGCCCTAGAATCACCATTGCGCTATCCCTCCGGCGTGCAGATTCGTCAGCCGCCGCGAAGATCCGAAGCGGTCGATAGACTGCAGATGTCCGTCCGTAGTGTACCCCGAGTTCTGCGGCGGTTGATTTCTTTCCATCAGCACCCGCACGTCCCACACCATGGCTCGTACACCAAGCCGCTCGCTCCAGCAGATCCGCAATATTGGCATTATCGCCCACATCGATGCCGGCAAGACGACGCTCACTGAGCGGATGCTCTTTTTTACCAAGGCAATTCACCGGCTTGGCGACGTCGATCGGGGCACCACCGTGACTGACTTCGACCCGGAGGAGCAGGAGCGGGGCATCACGATCTACTCTGCCGCCGTGTCGTTCCCCTGGCGTGATGTGACCGTCAACCTGATCGACACGCCTGGGCATGTCGATTTCACCGCCGAAGTGGAGCGAAGTTTGCGGGTACTCGATGGGGCCGTCGTGGTGCTCTCAGCCCGAGAGGGGGTGGAAGCCCAGAGTGAAACAGTCTGGCGGCAGGCTGATCGCTATGGCGTACCGCGGATTGTGCTGGTCAATAAACTCGACCGTGAGGGGGCCGATTTCTTTGGCACGGTCAAACAAGTTCGTGAGCGGCTCAAAGCTGAGCCGCTGCTGCTGCAGATTCCCATTGGTAGTGGGCCGCCGCACGTGAGTAATCCCTTTCGCGGCCTGATCGACCTGGTGACCATGGAGCAGATTAGCTTCCCGCCGAAGGACGAGGTGCTCAGCGGGGCGTCTGCTGCCGTTGAGCCGACGCGGGGGCCAATTCCGGAAGATCTTCGGCCGGTGGCCAATGAGTGGCGGGAGCAGCTTGTCTCGACGCTCTTCGACTATTCCGACGAACTGGCTGAACTGGCCTTGGCGGAGGCGGAGATCCCGGTCGAACTGATGCGGCAGACGATCCGTACGGCGACCATTGGCCGTAAGCTCGTGCCGGTGCTGGCTGGCTCGGCTCTTGACTGCATCGGCGTGCAGCCGGTGCTTGATGCGGTCGGCTGGTATCTGCCGAGCCCCGCTGATGTGCCGCCGGTGGAGGGGTTAGATCCGAAAAAGAAAGAGCCGACCACAATCAGCCGGTCGGCCGACCCCGAGGCTCCTTTCTGCGGACTGGTCTTCAAAATCCTGGCAGAAAAACATGGCGATCTGGCCTTCATGCGGGTCTATTCCGGCACTCTGAAAGCAGGTAGCCGGGCCTGGAACCCCGAGAAGCAAAAGAAGGAGAACATTGCCCAACTCTGGCATGTCCAGGCCGACCGCCGCGAGCAGGTGGCTGAGTGTTCCGCCGGCGACATCGTCGGCGTTATTGGGCCGCGGCTGAGCGTGACGGGTGACACCCTCTGCGACGCCCAACAGCCGATCATCCTGGAGACGATCGAGTTCCCCGAAACCGTGATTTCGATGGCGATCGAGCCGGAGACCAGCCTCGAGCGGAAAAAGCTCGGCGAGGCGCTTGAGATGATGAAGCGGCAGGATCCTACGTTTCGCGCCAGTGAAAGTGAGGATACTGGCCAGACTCTGATTTCAGGCATGGGTGAGCTTCATCTGGAGGTCATTCGGCATCGCCTTGAACGGGATTTCAACCTCCACTGCCGGGTTCACAAGCCTCGAGTGAGCTACAAGGAGACGCTCTCCGCGGCCGCGACGGTCAGCGGTGAATCAAACCGCCAGGTAGCCGGGCAAACGTTGGTGGCGACGGTCACCATCACCGGTGAGCCGACCGGTGAGCAGTCCGGGGTGACGGTGGAGCAGGGCTGGTTTCCCGATGGTGACCAGCAGGCAGAGATTGCTGCGGCAATGACCGAGGCCGTGCGGGAGAGCGCCGAGCGGGGCGGCCTCAAGGGCTGTCCGCTCTGGGGGGTGCGGATTGTGGTGGGCGAAAGCCCGCTGCCCGAGCCGCTGCCTGGTGAAATTGCCATCAAAATCGCTGCAGCCGACGCGATTGAGCAGCTGCTGGAGCGGGCAGGAACGGTGTTGCTCGAGCCGATCATGCGGGTCGAAGTGAGTGTGCCGGAAGAGCACCTTGGCGATGTCATCAACGACCTGCAGCAGCGGCGGGCGGTTATTACCGCGACCGAAATCCGCAGTGGGATGAATCTGTTGACCGCCGAGGCACCACTGGCCGGCATGTTCGGCTACTCGGCGGCCGTTCGGAGCGTCAGCCAGGGGCGGGCCAGCTTTACCATGGCCCCTTTGAAGTACGGACCGGCACCGGCCGAAACTGCTGCCGCTTACGTCTGACGAGCAGCGACATCGGGAGGTGGCATCACAAAATGTCGGAAATTGTGCCGGCAGGTTGACAGGCGGTCACCCCGCTCGTAGATTCCGTGATTCCTCCGTCGCGAGGCCGCCGATTCCCCATCGGCTCTGGCTTTCGGCGGAAAAAGTCGTTTCGGACGGCTTTTCGCGGTCCTGTTGGCCACCGTGAACGATTCGCTTCGGCAGCAATGCCTGGTGAAGGTGTGTTCACGGGTCGTTGCCGGCGGGGCCAAGACCCCGGGATGTCCGAACCTTGGAGAAAGACTGTGGCTGCGCCGACGCAGGAAATTATTCGCATCCGGATGGAAGCCTACGACCACGCGGTGCTCGATCAGATCGGCAATGGTGCCGATTTTCAGATTGTGCTGGCGGGCGAAGGTCTCGAGGTCGGGGCGGCGGGCCATGCTGCCGTCATCGTTCATGATCTCGACGATCACGGCGGCCGGACTGAAGCCCGCGAGCCGGGCGAGGTCGCAGCCGGCCTCGGTATGGCCGGCGCGGCGGAGCACACCGCCCGGT
>CAZKSP010000125.1:0-7651 GCA_964555385.1 uncultured Chitinophagaceae bacterium | reverse complement strand
GTGATCTGTTCGAGCAGGTCCCGGTAGGTGACCGTGACCGACTCGGCCGCGCGGGCGTGCCACGCGCGGTTGGCGCCGATGGTGGCAAGGATGACAATGAGCTTCTCGATCAAGATGATGCACTCGGCCGCGTACTCCTTGTCGCGCTTGTAGAGGTGGTGGGCCTTCAACGCATTGTCAATCAGGTGCGGCCACTCCATGTTGCCGGCGGTGTAGAAGCTTTCGACACCGGCCAGTTTTTCTGCCTGACGAACGCCGGCCTCGGTCAGGCTGACGGTGTGTTCCTTTTCCTGGACTTCAAAATGTTCATCGGCCTTCAGTTGCCGGGCTACTTTGTCGGCACGGGCATATTTGGTGACGTCGTCGTGGGCGGGCCCAGAAATGATCAGCGGCGTACGGGCCTCGTCGATGAGGATGTTGTCGACCTCGTCAATGATGGCGTAGTGCAGTCGCCCCTGTGCCTGCTGCATCTGCTTTGGAAACCGGTCATCCCCCCGGGCTGCCATCCGCATGTTGTCACGGAGGTAGTCAAAGCCAAACTCATTATTCGTGCCGTAGGTGATGTCACAGGCGTAGGATCGCTGCCGTTCATCAGAGTCCATGCCGGTCTGGATGTTGCCGACAGTCAGGCCGAGCCCCATGTAAAGCGGCCCCATCCATTCCATATCACGGCGGGCGAGGTAGTCATTGACAGTGATGACATGGACCCCCTTTCCTGCCAGGGCGTTGAGGTAGGCAGGCAGTGTGGCGACCAGGGTCTTCCCTTCACCGGTGATCATTTCGGCGATCGCGCCAGAGTGAAGCACCATGCCACCAATCATTTGGACGTCGTAGTGCCGCATGCCCAGAAACCGACGGCCTGCCTCGCGACAAACGGCAAACGCCTCAACGAGCAGGTCGTCAAGGGTTTCACCGGCGGCCAGTCGTCGCTTGAACTCAGCCGTCTGCGCCCTGAGTTCGGCGTCACTCATCTCTTGGTAGCGGGGCTCGAGCGAGTTGATCGCCTCGATCTTCGGTTCAAGCCGCTTCAGATAGCGGGCATTCGAGGAACCGAAGAGTCCGGTGATGAACCGTTCAATGCGGCCAGCGAGGGCCGCAGCAAAGTTGCTGACGGCGTCCCAGATGCGTTCCAGTTGTTCCATGGTGCCTGTGTTCGGGGAGCAAAAAGACGGCGAAACTGAAGGCAATGCCCTTCGTTTGCGCCAGCCACCGGTCTGGCAGCCGTACGTGCCAGCGGCGGGGCACGTTTGCGACCGGCTTCTCGAGAACCTTATAACGGATTCTCGCTGGCTGACCGGTGGAGGGTCAAGGCGACTCCTGCTGGCGGGTGCCACTCGCCGGCGGGTGGCTCGAAGTCGTTCCGCTTGGCGGGGACGATCCAGGCGTCTGGCCGCTGTACTCCGGAGGAATCCAATGCTCAAGAAAAGCCGTGCAACGTACGGAATTATCCCAATGGCCGGAGTCATTCTCTGGCTGGGGGCGGCTGACGGTCTGGTGACAGCTGCCCCTCCCGAGCGGCCCAACGTGCTCTTCATCGTTTCTGACGACCTCAACAATATGCTCGGCAGCTACGGCGATGGGCTTGCCCGCACGCCGCACATCGATCGGCTGGCGAAGCGGGGTGTCCGCTTTGAGCGGGCCTACTGCAGCTTTCCTCTCTGTGGGCCGAGTCGAAACTCCTTTCTGACGGGGCTCTATCCCAACGCAACGGGAATCCTTCAGAACGGGCAGATCTTTCGGCAGACAATTCCCGATCGGGTCAGCCTGCCGCAGGCCTTCCGTCAGGCCGGCTATTTTGCGGCCCGCATCGGCAAGCTGTATCACTACAACGTGCCTCGGAGTGTTGGCACCAACGGCCATGACGATCCCGCCTCCTGGGAGCTTGAGCTCAACCCGGCCGGGGTCGACCGGCTCGAAGAGGAGCCGGAGATTTTCACACTTTCGCCAGGCAAGTTTGGCGGCACTCTCAGTTGGTACGCCTCGCCCAAAGCCGATGCGTTCCATACAGATGGGATGATGGCAGCCGATGCCGAATGGGTGCTCGAGCGGTGTGCCCGCGATCGTTCGCGGCCATTTTTTCTGGCGGTTGGTTTCTTTCGCCCCCACACGCCCTATGTCGCTCCCAAAGATCCGTACTTCAGCTGGCACCCAGTCGAGCAGATGCCAGTGGTTGCGGGTGTGGCCGAGGATCAGGCAGACCTGCCTGCGGCAGCTCTCGGCAGCTACAAGAAAGAACAGGACAAGCTTACCGACAAGCTCCGACGGGAATGCCGGCAGGCCTACAACGCCAGCATTAGCTTTATGGATGCTCAGGTCGGTCGTGTGATCGATGCGTTGGAACGTTTCGGCCTTGCCGAAAACACGATCATCGTCTTCACCAGTGATCATGGGTACCACATGGGCGAGCATGGACTCTGGCAGAAACAGAGTCTGTTCGAGGAGAGTGCTCGTGTGCCGCTCCTGATGGTGGCGCCGGGTGTCACTCATCCAGCAGGAGTGGCTGCAGCGCCTGTTTCGCAGGTCGACTTGTTTCCCACGCTGGCAGAACTCTGCAGCGTTCCGGCCCCAGGCAATCTTCAAGGCCAGAGTCTGGTGTCGTTGTTGGCCGATCCCCGGCAGCCAGGCCGTAACTGGGCCCTTACGCAGGTCGTCCGGCGGCGGAAAGGAGCGCAGTTTTTTGGGTATTCATTGCGAACACCCCGCTGGCGGTTCACCGAATGGGATGAGGGCCGCGAAGGCAGGGAACTCTACGATCACGAGGCCGATCCACGGGAATTGCGGAATCTGGAAGCCGACCCTGCCTTGCAGGAGACGATAAAGAAACTCTCCGCCCAATTGCGGCAGGCGGTCGCAGGCACGTTTCCACCGGAGGGGTCGACGCCGAAGGTTAACCAAGGTGGCTGGGACATCTTGCTGCAAAAATGACACGAGGCCGACTGCAAACCGCCATGAAATTGAGCAAACCTCTGATTCGTAGCTGGCTCCCACTGGTCCAGTTGTTGCTGGTAGGTGGTCCTGCCGTCGCGGCGGTTCCGCAGCCGAATATCATCCTGATCTTGGCCGACGATCTTGGGTGGGCCGATCCCGGCTTCAATGGTGGTGATCCGGCACTCACTCCGAATATCGACAGGCTGGCCCGTGAAGGAACTCGTTTTCAACAGTTTTTGATGACTCCGGTCTGCGCGACGACACGGGCCGCCCTGCTGACTGGCCGGTATCCTTTTCGGAGTTGGATGGATTGGCGGAGCGAGGACTTCGGAAAACCAAGCTACCTGCAACTGCTCGGGCAGGAGTTGGCCCGTCTGCCTGATGGAACACCCACCCGGCGAATTCATGGGCTTCCTTCCGCCGAGCGGACCCTCGCCGAAGCGCTCGGGGAAGTCGGGTATGAGACGGCCTTGCTCGGGAAGTGGCATCTCGGTGAATGGTTGCCCGAACAGCTCCCAATGGGACAGGGGTTTGACCACCAATATGGCCACTACGGGTGGGGCATCGACTACAACAACTACACGATTCCTCACAACGCGCCGGCAATCTTCTGTGTCTATGACTGGCATCGTGACCAGCAGCCGGTTTATGAGCAGGGCTACGCTACCGACCTGATCGCCAATGAGGCGGTCCGGCTGATTGCTGACCGGAAAACGAATCGTCCGTTTTTCCATTACGTCGCCTTTAATGCGATCCACGGTCCACTCGAGGAGATCCCGAGGCACCAGCACCTCGACAAGCGGTCAGCGGCAATTCGTTGCCTTGACGAGGCTGTTGGACGGATTGTCGGAGCGGTCGATCAGGCTGGTCTCGCTGAGGAAACCCTGGTGCTCTTCACAAACGATAATGGAGGGCTGACAGAAGCGGTGAATCGGCCATGGCGAGGGACGAAGAACACGACCTACGAAGGGGGGATTCGGGTGCCGTTCGTGGCGCGGTGGCCGGGCAGGATTGCTGCTGGCGGTCAGAACGGAGAACTTCTTCACGTCACTGATCTCTACCCGACTCTTGTTCGTCTCGCTGGTGGGTCGCTGGAACAGTCCCTGCCGATAGACGGGATCGATCAGCGCGAGACCCTGCTTGATGCCCAGCCCAGCCGCCGTACGGAAGTAATCGTCGAAGTCTCCGGAAGTGTGCGGCCAGCGACCATTCGCCATGGCCAGCACAAACTTATTGGCTCTGCCCTCTACGATCTGGAGAAGGACCCTGCCGAACGCGAGAATGTTGCAGCAGCGCACCCTGAACTGGTTGCAGCGCTCCAGAAGCGACTGGCGGAGGTCGCGGCAACTCGTCCACCGCTTGGCCCGCTTACACAGCTCATGGAACCGGCTTTGCCCGATGTCTACGGCCGCGAGGAGAACGCTGCCGCACCTGCCTGGCTGCGGCGGCATGTCAGAGATTTGCGGGCGGCCCAGCCCCAGTCCTATCCGCCGGGAAAGACACCATGGCCGCAGCCGCCACGCGATGGAAAAATCAGCTATACGGGCGACGGTCGCTGACCGTCGCTTGTGGGTCAGTCAGTCGCTGGCCTCATGCTCGCCAGATCGAGCAATCGACTCTTCCAAATGCGACGCCGCAGAAGGATGCTGGCAGTGACCATGGCAAAAACTGAACGGGATGACCTACTGGGCAGGCTGCTCTTTCTGGGCACGGGAACAAGCGTCGGTGTCCCTGTTGTTGGCTGTGGCTGTGAAGTCTGCACGGGCGATGACCCCCGTAATCGTCGTAGCCGGACGAGTGTTGTGCTGGGGTTGCCGGAGGGCACCCTGCTGATTGACACCACACCCGACCTGCGAATGCAGCTGCTGCGTGAGGGAATCAGCACGGTGGACGCGATCCTCTATACCCACGACCACGTCGACCACGTCTACGGGCTCGATGACATTCGACCGCTCTGCTTTCAGAAAGGGGGGGCACTGCCCGTCTACTGCGAAGCTCGGGTCGAGCGGCGGATTCGCCGGGCGTTCGACTATGCCTTTGAGCCGCCCACGTCGCCTGGTGGCGGCCTGCCCAAGATGACACTCAATGAGATCGGTACCACCCCCTTCGACCTGCTTGGAACAACCGTGACGCCAATACGGCTGCGGCACGGCATCTTCGATGTGCTGGGTTTTCGCGTTGGAAAGATTGCCTACTGCACGGATACCAATGAGATTCCCGAGGCGAGCTGGCCGCTGCTTGAGGGACTCGATCTGTTGGTGCTCGATTGCCTCCGTGCAGCCAGGCATCCGACACACTTTTCGATTTCTGAAGCGATCAACGTGGCTCGGCGGGTGGCGGCCCGCCGCACGCTGTTTGTGCACATGTCGCACGAGGTGGACCATGCTGCGGTCTCACGGGAGCTACCCACCGGTATGGAGTTGGCCTACGACGGACTGAGCGTGCCGCTTAGCGGAGTGCTGACACCGGCCTGATCAGGTGGCATCAGCTGCGGCGGCAAGCCCCCGCAGGATGCAGTCTTTCACCGCCGCAGCATCACAGCTGATGAGCATTTCAAGATTCGGCTTCCACTCCCGAACCTGTCGTCGGTCGATCACCAGCATGCCGGAGGTTAACTCGCCGCTGGTCTCGACATCGGCTGCAACGGTTTCGCGGCGGAAGAGTTCGGGGTTGGTCAGCGATACCAGCGACACGACGTCGTGCAGGTGAATCCCTTCGCTGCCGAGTAATTGTCGGTGGGCACGGAAGGCGTGAGGCAGCATCCGCCGCAGAATTCGCCCCGCTCTCGAGAAGGCATCGGGCAGTTGGTCGAGCATCTCAAAGCCAAAGACAACCTGTGAACTCGTTTCCAGTGGAAGTAACGTCTTTCGGCACGGTTCTCGAATGACATGGCGGGCTGCCAGCGGATCGCAATAGAAGTTGAAGTCTGCGGCTGGTGTGGCTCCGCCGTTGGCATGGAGCGTGCCACCGCAGATGACGACCTCGTTGAGGAGTTCAAGAATTGCCGGGTCTCGACGCAGCAGACGCGAAAGATTTGTCAGCGGGCCGAGGCTGAGAATCGTGACCTGCCTGGGGTGGGCCCTGACCGTCTCCCAGATCACCTTCTCAGCCGGGTGGCTGCCGTGAAGCGAGACAGCCGGAAGGTCGATGCCTCCGAGGCCGTCCGATCCGTGCATGCTGAATGACCGCTCAGGCAGAACCCCATCATCAGGAGCGATTCCCACCCGCGGGAGCCTCGGCGGATCCAGATAGGTCACCAGCGCCTGCAGGTTGCTCGATGCCCGTACGGCCGACACGTTGCCGCCGGTTGCCGTGACGGCCAGCACTTCCAGCCGGGGATCAAACAGGGCAATCATGAGCGCCAGGGCATCATCAATACCCGGGTCGACATCGATAATTACCTTGCGTGCCATGCGACAATCGTAGCGTTGTCACGTCAGCCCGGAAACAGGATAGTCCTGGAAAACCGGCCGATACTTTCCAATCGCAGCCTTCACGGTTTGCCGCGAAGGCACGCTGGACACGACGACAATCGGAAAGACCTTGAGGGGGAACCCCCCGAGGGGGTTTGCCGACGGAAGCCAGTGGTGGTTCCCACAGAGGCTTTGCCGCTTGCAGCAGGTCGCACCAGCCTGCCACCGTCGCGTTCTTTGTCTCTTCGTGGTACACCAATCATCCGTAATTGACTCACCGCCGTCATGCGAAAGCTTGAGCGACAGCCAGCCATCGTTCTCCCCAGAATCAGCAGGAATACCGATGCGTGCCGATGGAGCTACTGAATTGCTCGCCCGGGCCAAGGCAGCCGAGGCGGCGGGTGAAACACTTTCGCGGACTGAAATTGCCCAGTTGGTCAATGCTGTGCTTGACGGAGGGCTTGAGCCAGACGCCTTCGCCGCCTGGCTGACAGACACAGCGGACCGGCTGCCGTTGGCGGTCGAAGTGGCGGGGGTGGCTGATGCCCTGCGGCAACGGATGCGGCCGCTGGAGGCTTCGGTGTCTGGTCCTGTTGTCGACACCTGCGGCACCGGGGGCGACGGCTCGGGCAGCTTCAATATTTCGACGGCTGCCGCCCTGGTGGTCGCCGCCACTGGCCTGCCAGTTGCCAAACATGGCAACCGAGCTGTTTCCAGCAAGACCGGTTCAGCCGACGTACTGGAGGAACTCGGGGTACGGGCAGACGCAGCGATCGACGTCACGCGAGCCTGCCTTGAACAGGCCGGCATCTGCTTCTGTTTTGCTCCGGCTCATCACCCTGCAATGGCCGTCCTCGGACCGTTGCGACGCCGGATCGGCAGACCAACGGTCTTCAACCTGGTTGGTCCGCTCTGCAACCCAGCTGCTGCCACGGTGCAGGTGATCGGCGTCGGTCGGCCGGGGGCTGAGCGACCACTGGCCGAAGCGGCTCGCCTGATCGGGCTGGCTCGGGCCCTCATTGTCTCCTCTGAAGACGGTGTTGACGAGGTTGGCCTGTTCGCCGCCACTCGGGTGATTGAGGTGACGCCCACCGGACTCGCTGAGCGGCGGTGGACGCCCGAGGACTTTGGGTTGGTGACCGCCCCCGCAGCCTTGCGGCAGGAACTTCTGGTCGGCAATGCGGTGGAGAGTGCTGCGAGAATTTCTGCAGTGCTTGCCGGTGCCCGGGGACCCTGCCGTGACATAGTGGTGCTGAACGCCGCAGCCGTGCTCTGGGCTGCCGGGCGGGCGACCGATCTGCCCGCAGCAA